>WLFS01000009.1 GCA_009703635.1 Actinomycetota bacterium | reverse complement strand
TGACCCATGTTCTCAGTGTTGATTCTGAAATATGCCTGAAGTGGAATTTCAACCTGAACACCTTTGGGAACGTATACGAATGAACCACCGGACCAAACCGAAGTGTTTAGTGCTGCAAACTTGTTGTCTCCGGCAGGGATGACAGTTCCGAAGTATTCCTTGAAGATTTCCGGGTGCTCTTTAAGAGCGGTGTCGGTATCAAGGAAGATGACGCCCTTTTTCTCAAGTTCCTCGTTGATCTGATGGTAGACAACTTCAGATTCGTATTGCGCAGCAACACCAGCAACTAAGCGCTGACGTTCAGCTTCCGGGATGCCTAGTTTTTCGTAAGTGTTCTTGATTTCTTCTGGGAGATCTTCCCAGGTCTGAGCTTGGCGCTCAGTGGAACGAACGAAGTATTTTATGTTGTCAAAGTCAATTCCTGAAAGGTCAGAACCCCAGGCTGGCATTGGCTTTTTGAGGAAGTACTCATAGCCTTTTAGTCTGCGATCGAGCATCCACTGTGGTTCTGATTTGAGTCCTGATATATCACGAACAACTTCTTCGCTTATTCCGCGCTTGGCTGTGGCACCAGCGTCGTTCCCGTCAGACCAGCCGTACTCGTAGGTACCAAGGCTGTCCAGCTCGGGACGCTCGATGATGTTCTCAGTCAATTAGGACCCCTTTGGTAGATGTGATATCTGGGTACAACCCGCCTCGGCTTCGAGGAATTCCCGCATAAAAACCATGCGAAACTTGTGTTGAGCCTAACTTTACCAAAATTGGCGGTTCAATAGCTCAAAACAGAAAGGGGCTTGGGCCAACATGAAGCTGATTCAAGCCATTTTCTCTCCAAAGCGTCTGAAGTTCTATGCCTGGGCTTCCCTAGTAAGCCAGATACTGATTGTTGTCACCGGCGGTTTAGTTCGGCTAACCGGCTCTGGTCTTGGTTGCCCTACCTGGCCAAGGTGCACGGAAGACTCGTTTGTTACGGTTCCTGAGATGGGCTGGCACGGAATAATCGAGTTCGGTAATCGTCTTTTGACCTTTGTTCTGATCATCATCGCCCTGTTCACTTTTATCGTCGTTAGACGAACACTTAAGGCTATCCGCAGAGGCTTGACTTGGCCCGCTCTGCTACTTGGACTTGGAATCATCGCACAAGCTCTTCTTGGTGGACTCACCGTTCTTACTGGACTGAACTCCTGGGTGGTCGGCGCTCACTTTTTGCTTTCGGGTGTGCTGATCTCCATTGCCGCCGTTTTGGTTTGGCGAGTCTATTCACCTGTTCATCTCCCCCTGAGCCACACAGCCGTTCGCTTAGCTTGGCCGATCTTTGTTGTGGGCTGGGTCACGGTCGTTATTGGAGTTATCGTCACTGGTGCAGGTCCTCACGCAGGAGATGCAACAACTCCCCGAAACGGTTTTGATCTTGAGGTTTGGCAGCACTACCACTCTTGGCCCGCGTACATCACGACCGGTCTAGTCGCAATCGCGCTTATTCTGGTTTGGCGCAAGTTGGAAACAGGCCGGATTAGGAATCCAGCAGTCAAGGCGCTAGGGATTCTATTGATCAGTCTTGCCCTTCAGGCAATTCTTGGGGTTGTTCAATCGAATCTTGGCGTACCGGCACTGATGGCTGGGGCACACATGTTTGGGGCTGCGGTTATAATCGCGCTGCTGACTTTTCAGCTGCTTGCGCTTCGTTCCAAGTATCAAAGATCGGTACAGCTCTAAATGGCCAGGGTCTTTTGGTTTAGACGCGATCGTAGACTTCAGGACAACCTCGCCCTGAATTCCTGCGCTAAAGCAGCAATTGCCGACGGTGATAAGACCGTGATTCCGGTCTTTTGGTATAACGCAAAAGAATATGAGCAATTAAGCGGGCTAAGACAACACTCGCTCACTGAATCCCTTAAGTCACTTGATGAGTCCATGGAGTCCAGCTTGGAAGTAATCTCAGGCGTCGAGATGAGCGCACTCGTTGAATTTGCGCAGAGAAGCAAGGCTTCGCACATCCACGCCACCGAAAGTTTTGATCCTGAAGGAATGGCTGAACAGAAATCTCTTAAAGCAAAACTGAAGGGCTCTGGAATTGAACTCGTGTTGGAGGATTCCTATTACGCGGTGAAACCTGGAACCGTTGAAAAACCAACCGACGGCACTGCCTACCGTGTTTACACGCCTTTCTACAAAGCCTGGTATCAAATTGGTTGGCCAGCTCCACAAAAACTCACCAAAGGATTCAGTTGGAAATCGAGATCCTCGAAATCTGCTATTCCTAAACCAACCAAATCGGCACCTTTCGCCGTCAAAGCTGGCGAGAAGTTTGCCTTGGAGACCTTTAAGAAGTTTCAGAAACGAGCAATCTTGGATTACTCCGAGAATAGAAATCGGCCCGATCTTTCAGGTACATCGCATCTTTCCCACGCTCTAGCTCATGGTGAAATTCACCCAAGAACATTGCTTGCCCCACTATCCGAGCTCGAAGGGCATACGGTCTTTAGAAAAGAGATTGCCTGGAGAGAGTTCTATGCGGATGTTCTGTTCAGGAACCCACACACCCTCGATGATTACTACGAGCCGCGATTCAAAGCCATGCGCTACGACACAGGTGCCAAGGCTAAGGCGAAATTGGAACGCTGGCAATATGGCACAACAGGCTTTCCGATGGTCGATGCCGGAATACGACAGCTTCTGGAAACGGGTTGGATGCATAACCGAGTGCGAATGATTGTGGCTTCATTTCTTGTAAAGGATTTACATCTTGAGTGGCAACTCGGAGCCAAGTGGTTTGAGCAGAACTTGACCGATTATGACCCCGCATCAAATTCGCACGGCTGGCAGTGGACCGCGGGTTGTGGTACCGATGCCTCTCCCTATTACCGGGTATTCAACCCCATCCTGCAGGGCTACAAGTTCGATCCAGAAGGAAAGTACGTACGCAAGTTCATTCCCGAACTTGCACACCTGCAAGGCCCCGAGGTTCATGAGCCTTGGCTGTTAGTAGATGGCTTGGCAAACGGATACCCAGAACCGATGCTCGATCACAGCACTGAGCGCGACGAATCCCTAGCTCGTTTAGAGGAAATCAAAATAAAGTAACGGGTCAATCGCTATCGCAATAAACAGCAGCGTGAGATAACTGATTGATCCATGGAACAGGCGCATTGGGTTAGCAATCTCCCCCACAATCGCTTGCCGGTATAGCCGGTATGACTCCACTACAAACCAGGCACCGGTAATCAAGGCCGTGATCGTATAGATAAGCCCCATGGACGCGACCGGAATTAGTAGCAGCGTTGATGCAACCAGCGCCCAGGCATAAAGGATTATCTGAACCCCGACCGTGTGGTTGTTTCGAACAACTGGAAGCATTGGCACTCCGGCGTCGGTGTAATCCTTCTTGTAGCGAAGCGACAGCGGCCAGTAATGTGGCGGAGTCCATAGGAAAATAATCAAAAACAGCACCCATGCCGCCGGTGCGAGCTCATTTGTCACAGCGGCCCAGCCAATCAGCACCGGCATTGAACCTGCTGCCCCACCCCAAACGATATTCTGTGGGGTGCGGCGCTTGAGCAAAAGTGTGTAGACAAAGACGTAGAACAAGATTGCCGCAAGTGACAACAAAGCCGCCAAAACATTCACAAGGAGTGCAAGCCACACCACCGATAACACTCCTAGACCCCAGGCAAACCAGTAGGCCTCGCGCTTAGTTAGTTCCCCAGTGACTAGCGGCCTGCCTTTGGTGCGGCCCATGATTTTGTCGATGTCAGCATCGATGTAGCAGTTGAATGAATTTGCACTACCAGCGCTGAAAGCGCCACCGATAACAGTTGCAAGAATCAGCCAGATCTCAGGGATGCCCCGCTGAGCCAAAATCATTGTTGGAACCGTCGAGACCAGTAAAAGTTCAATCACTCTTGGCTTGGTCAGCTCAAAATACGCCTTCGCCTTACGTCTAAAGCCTGGGCGCTCTCGTGTGAGTTCAGGTGCCGTAGTAGTCATGATTTACTGCAAGTCTAAGCCGAATTTCGCCCCATCTGGTTCCCAAGGTTAGGAAGGTCATTGAGTGTAAAGTTAGACAAAAGCGTTGTCGTTGCTAAGAGTTTCTCAGCCCTCAGCACTTACTTGAGCTGTGCAATGTGGCCAGTTCCAATCTGTGGATTGAGAAGAAGGATGTTATAGCCCGTGAGTGAACTTACTTGGACCGACCTAGACAAAAAGGCCGTCGACACAGCTCGCGTTTTAGCGGCCGACGCAGTTGAAAAGGTCGGAAATGGGCATCCTGGAACCGCTATCAGCCTTGCACCAGTTGCCCACTTACTTTTTCAAAAGATTATGCGCCATGATCCGGCCAATCCAGATTGGGTTGGAAGGGATCGATTCATTCTCAGCGTCGGTCACTCTTCCCTGACTCTTTACAATCAGCTGTATTTGGGCGGCTTTGGTCTTGAGCTTGATGACATCAAGGCGCTTCGTACCTGGGATTCATTGACCCCCGGTCACCCTGAATACGGTCACACCAAGGGTGTTGAGATCACAACAGGTCCACTGGGACAAGGCCTTGCTTCGGCGGTTGGCTTTGCCTACTCCGCCAGGTTTGAAAGAGGACTATTTGACCCATATGCCAAAGCCGGCAGCTCGGTATTTGATCACTACATCTACTGCGTGGCTGGGGATGGCGATATGCAAGAAGGCGTCACTTCTGAGGCTTCGTCGTTGGCTGGACATCAGAAGCTTGGAAACCTAATTGTTCTATACGACTCAAATCAGATATCAATCGAAGACGATGTCAACATTGCCTTCACAGAGAATCTTGAGGATCGCTACAAAGCTTATGGCTGGCATGTCCAGACAGTCGATTGGAAGAAAACTGGCCAATACATCGAAGATGTAAATGAGCTTTACCACGCGATTCAAGCCGCCAAGGCAGAGCTAGATAAACCGTCTTTGATAACCATCAGAACCATCATTGGCTGGCCATCTCCAGGAAAACAAAACACCGGCAAGATTCATGGATCCGCCTTAGGCAAAGAAGAACTTGTCGGACTAAAGCAGGCTCTTGGTTTTAATCCTTCGAAGAATTTTGAAGTGGCACCTGAAGTCATTGAATACACCAGGTCCCTAGCTGAACGATCTCAGCCGGCAATATCCAAATGGAAATCATCTTTCGATGCTTGGGCTACCTCCAACCCCGCTGCCAAGGTACTTTTCGACAGACTTCAGACCGGTAAGCCACCAGCTGAGCTAATTGATGTTTTGCCAGTTTTTGACCACGGGGCCGATGTCTCAACTCGAGCAGCTTCAGGAAAAGTTCTAAACGCAATTGCTGGTGTCATGCCTGAATTGTGGGGTGGTTCTGCAGATCTAGCCGAATCGAACAACACTACGATCGCCGGTTCAAAGTCGTTTGTGCCCGCAGTCCACTCAACTCATGAGTGGAAGGGCGACAACTACGGGCGAGTTATGCACTTCGGAATCCGAGAGCACGCAATGGGCGCAATCCTTAACGGTATTGCGCTGCATGGGAAGACTCGCTCCTACGGCGGAACCTTTCTAATCTTTAGCGACTACATGAGACCTGCAGTTCGTCTGGCCGCTTTGATGAAAGTCCCTTCAATTTTCGTGTGGACGCATGACTCAGTTGCCCTAGGTGAAGATGGCCCAACTCACCAGCCAATCGAACAGCTAGCAACCCTTAGAGCAATTCCAGGGCTGGACATCGTAAGACCAGCTGATGCCAATGAGGTCAGTTTTGCCTGGAAGAAGATCCTTGAGCGTCGCCTGGGCCCTGCTGGTATCGCTTTGACCAGGCAGAACATTCCAGTTTTCAATCGGGAATCAGCTGATGAAACTGGAGTGATTTATGCTGCCGCCAGCAATACCGAGAAAGGCGCCTACATTCTTGCCGAAGCCTCCAATAATTCGCCGAAGGTAATCTTGATTGCCACTGGCTCCGAAGTTCAGTTGGCAATCGCTGCTCGCTTAGAGCTCGAGAAGGCAGGCATTGCGACTCGCGTTGTTTCGGCACCATGTCTCGAATGGTTCGAAGAGCAAAGCGACGCCTACCGAGAGTCGGTTCTGCCAAAGTCAGTGAAGGCGAGGGTGTCCGTTGAAGCGGGACTTGCTCTCGGCTGGGGAAAGTACGTAGGCAATGGTCGCAGTGTCTCGATAGAGCATTTTGGGGCTTCAGCCGACTACAAGACACTCTTCAGTAAATTCGGCATGACCACCGAAGCGGTTGTTAAAGCTGCCATTGAAGTTGTAAAGGGAGAAAAGTGAACTCACCACTTCACCAACTAAGTGCAGCTGGAGTCAGTATCTGGCTAGATGATTTATCGCGCGAAAGAATCGAGTCTGGATCCCTTAAAGCTCTTATTGAATCTCGTGCTGTTTCAGGTGTCACTACAAACCCAACAATATTTGCTGGTGCATTCTCAAAAGGCGCAGCCTATGCAACACAACTGGCTAAGTTGGCTAGCCGTGGTGCCACCGCGGACGAAGCAATATTTGAGGCAACAACTGATGATGTCCGTGCTGCCTGCGATGTATTTGCACACGTGTACGCGAGCACCAATGGCGTCGATGGAAGAGTTTCTATAGAGGTGGAACCGGGATTTGCCATGGACACCGCAAAGACAGTTCAACAGGCAAAAGCACTGTTCGCTGCTGTTGACCGCGAAAACGTGATGATTAAGATTCCCGCGACCATCCCTGGCCTATCGGCGATCACCCAGGTAATCGCTGAGGGAATCTCCGTAAACGTGACGCTCATCTTTTCTTTAGAACGCTACAAGCAAGTCATAGAAGCTTTCCAAAACGGGATCATTCAAGCTAAAGCAAACGGCCATGATCTTTCTAAAATTCACTCAGTGGCATCATTCTTTGTCTCTCGTGTGGACACTGAAATCGATAAGAGACTCGAGGCAATTGGAACCCCCGAAGCTCTCAAGCTAAAGTCAAAGGCCGCACTCGCTAATGCTCGACTGGCTTACGAAGTGTTTGAAAAGCAGTTTGATGTTCCAACATGGGCAGCGCTTGAAGCATCCGGTGCTAACCGACAGCGTCCCCTTATGGCTTCAACCGGAGTCAAGGACCCAAACCTTCCAGACACCCTCTACATCACCGAACTAGTTGCTCCGGATTTAGTGAACACAATGCCTGAAAAGACTATGGAAGCGGTCTTCGATCACGGAGTGATCTCTGGAGACACCATTACCAGAAACTATGAAGGCGCTCGTTCGGATCTTTCAAGCATTCAAGCTTTAGGTATCTCTTTCGAAGAAGTGGTCAACCTGCTCGAGCAGGAAGGCGTTGACAAGTTCATCGTGTCTTGGAATGAACTGGTTGCAACTGTTTCCGCCGCCTTGGATTCATCTAAATGACCCTGAAGGTTTCACACAAGGAACAAGTCTCTGAAGCTATCAATCAGTTTGTCCCTGAACTAGTCAAAGACCAGGTTGCTTCCCGGCTGTTTGCCAAGGACCACACGCTCTGGGGTAAAGACGCCGAGGCCGAATCCTCAATCCGGTTGGGTTGGGTAGACGCGGCTCAAAATAGCTTGTCGTTGATTCCTGAGCTGAAGCTTTTATCAGCTGATCTCAAAGCAAGAGGGCTTACGCGCATCGTGTTGTGCGGAATGGGCGGCTCATCGCTGGCTCCTGAGGTGATCACTAAGACTGCTGGGGTCGATCTGGTTGTATTGGATTCCACAGACCCGAGTCAAATTCATGACGCCCTTGCTGGCGATCTAAAGAAAACCGTCGTCGTAGTGTCCTCGAAATCCGGATCTACTGTTGAAACCGATTCCCAAAAGCGAAGCTTCGAAGGCGCATTTGAGGCAGCAGGAATCGCTAAGACTGAGCGAATCTTTATAGTGACCGACCCAAACTCCCCTATGCACGTTCAGGCGATGAAAGACGGCTATCGGGTATTCCTTGCTGATCCGATGGTCGGTGGACGCTATTCGGCGCTAACCGCCTTTGGGGTTGTGCCAACGGCCCTAGCTGGTGTTGATGTTGATGCTTTACTGAAAAGCGCAATTGCTGCATCTAAGTTTTTATCCGAAGACTTTGAGACCAATCCAGGTCTGATTCTCGGTGCCGCTATTGCACGTACTTCAAGTGTCAAGACATACAAGGACAAACTGGGTTTCGTTCCAGATGGCACTGCAATCTCTGGCTTTGGTGACTGGGTAGAGCAGCTGATTGCTGAATCAACGGGAAAGATTGGCCGAGGTGTTTTGCCAATTGTTCTGGAACCGGACTCGCACGAGGTCACGACTAAAACTGACGACACGCTACTTATCGGCCTATCCGCTGACGCCTCGAGCTCAAGATTTGATCTTGCGGTTTCAGGCGACCTTGGTGAGCTCCTTTTGCTGTGGGAAGTTGCAACTGTAGTTGCCTCTCGCCTATTAGGAGTAAACCCATTTGATCAGCCGGATGTTGAATCCGCCAAGATTGCTGCAAGAGCAGTTCTTGATTCACCTGCTGAAAGCTTCGATTTTCCGGTCTCAGACGCTGGTGTCGAAATCGCTTCTTTGGGCTATGAGCTCTCGTCAAACAAGCTAGCCGCATGTCTGACTGAGTTGATTGATTTTGCTGAAACTGACTCATATTTCTCAGTTCACTGCTATCTCAACCGCGAGAGATTCGGATCGGCATCAAAGCTTCGTGAACTTATCGCAGCGAGATCCAACAGACCAACAACTTTTGGGTGGGGACCAAGGTTTCTTCATTCAACCGGTCAGTACCACAAGGGTGGGCCGAAACAAGGAGTGTTTATCCAGATTGTCTCAGGGGACGGGGAAGATCAAGAGATTCCTGGAAGGGATTTCGGTTATCGAAAGCTAATTGATTCCCAGGCAAGCGGAGATGCCAGGGTGCTCGCAACTGGAGGTTCTAAAGTTTTGGTCCTAAGACTTCTAGATGCTGAGTCAGGCATTGACGCTTTGATTGACTCTTTGAAATAGAGAAGCTGCTACCTCAGAAACTACTTCTTAGAAGATTTCTTGGCCGCAAGCTTGGCAGTTGGCTTAGATGCTTTTTTTTCCGGCTTCGCGAAAGATTTCAATTTACTTGCTGGCTTTGCCACTGCTTTTGTTTTTGACTTTGCTGCAGGTTTCGCAACGGCCTTCTTGGCTACTGGTTTTGCTGCTTTGGCAAGTGGCTTTTTCGTGACAGGCTTTTCAACCTTCTTGACAGGCTTTGGCTTTACAGCTTTTGCGGCGGCGGCTTTTGCTGCTGCCACTTTCGCTGCCGCAGCCTTTGCGGCTGCAAGCTTTGCCTGCTTGGTAGCCTCTTGAGCCAATTTGACTCGTCTTTCCCGAATTGAAGCAAGCGCTTCGTCCAGAAGCGATTTAGCTTCATCAGATGTACGGCGTTCTTTTACATAGGCAAGATGAGTTTTGTATGGTTCGTGCTTTGCAATCTCTGGTGGGTTCTTTTTGTCCTGACCTGCTGGCATGCCACAGTTCGGGCAGTCGATCATGTCGGGAATTTCACTCGGATCGATGTGAGCTGCGAACATCGGCTCTTGAACGTGGCCGTTTATGCAGTAGTAGCTGCGCTGGACGCGCTCAGATTTGAATCCGCGGTACTGCTCGCCCATCGGGCCAGCGCCAACACGGGAACCCCTGATTGCTGAACCACCGTTTGCCAAAAGCTAACCCCTAGAATCCAAATCTTGTGAAAAGGCCCAGTCCGATAACAGCGGACACCCAGACTAATCCCAAGATGATTGTGATGCGGTTCAAGTTGCGCTCTGCAACGCCAGAAGATGACACGTTCGAGGTCACTCCACCACCAAACATGTCAGAAAGTCCACCGCCACGGCCTTTGTGCAGCAGAATCATCAGGATCAACAGCAAGCTAGTGATAGCAAGCAGCACCTGGAGTGCGATTTGAATGGCGGCCATGATTTACCTGTTCTGTATTGGTACTAGACGATTATAAGCTGACATGCTTCTGGAAACGACAGATACCCGTAAATTCGCCTACATCCAGGCTTGCGCCTCCAACTAGGACGCCATCAACCTCATCCGAAGCTAAGAATCCAGCCACGTTCGCGCTCTTTACTGATCCACCGTATAAAATTCTGGTTGCTTGAGCTACTTCCTCAGAAACAAGCTCGGAGATGGAAGCGCGAAGCTTCTTAGCCACCTCCGCAGCCTGTTCCGCCGTGGCGACCTTTCCTGTGCCAATTGCCCAGACTGGCTCGTATGCAACTACGAATTCGCCTATTTCCTTATGCCCTTCAAGTGCTTTCTCAAGCTGCTGTATTGGAACCGCAGCAGCCCCTTGTTCCTCAAGTACTTCGTGAGTCTCTCCAACGCAAATCACCGGTATGAGATTGTTTCTAAAGGCCGCCCCATCCTTTGCTTGGATAACGTCTCCATCTTCATTGTGCAGTGTTCGACGTTCTGAATG
>WLFS01000084.1 GCA_009703635.1 Actinomycetota bacterium | reverse complement strand
GTCTGCAACCACGAGGGCTGCGGATAGACCGTCTTTGTCCTTTACTCGTTTGGAATCAACGCAGTAGCCAAGGGCTTCTTCGTAGCCAAAGATCAGGTTTGGCACTCTTCCAACCCATTTGAATCCAGTCAATGTCTGAGCAAACTCCAAGCCGTAGTGCTCGGCAACTTTTTCAATTGCAGAACTCGAAACAATCGAGCAGGCAAGGGTTCCAAAGACCCCTTCTCTTTTTGCTCGACCGGCTAGCTCCTCGGCTAGCAACAAACCTAAATCATCTCCAGAAAGTTGGATGTAGTTTCCGTTTGCATCTTGGTACGCAACGCATAGCCTGTCTGCATCTGGATCATTTGCAAGAACTAAGTCAGCACCATTTGCCTTAGCGGTTTCGATTGACTTATCCATCGCCCCTGGCTCTTCGGGGTTTGGAAAAGCCACAGTTGGGAATGTTCCATCTGGTTTGTGTTGAGAGGCAACTGGAATCAGTGGATCCATTCCTGCAAGATCAAAAATCTTCTCGATGAACTCAGCACCGACTCCATGCATTGCTGAGTAAACAATCTTCAGACTCTTTCGATCTGAGTGGCGGTTCATCAAGCCACTGACACCCTGTAGGTAATCCACGGATATGCTGGCCGGCACACTCGAGTACTCGCTAGATCTAACTAGATCACTAACTGATTCGTTTTCGGCAAACTTGTCTATCTCCGATGCAATCAGTGCATCCATGGGGGGAATGATCTGCGAACCTGTGAAATCAAATACTTTGTACCCGTTGTCGGCTGGGGGATTATGTGAGGCGGTCACCATAATTCCTGCCGAGCAGCCCAACTCTCGCACAGCAAATGCAACCAGCGGGGTTGCAACAAGCGAATCGTAAAGATAGGCGCGGACTCCAAGCCCAACAAGAATTTCAGCTGAGTCCTTGGCAAAGACATCAGAGTTTTTTCTGGCGTCAAAACCAATCACGCAACTTGGGTCATCAAAGTTTGCTTTTAGGTATCTAGCAATTCCAACTGCTGCCTGGGCCACCAAAACACGATTCATCCGGTTTGGACCTGCGCCAAGTTCTCCTCGAAGACCTGCAGTCCCAAAGCCCAACCTCGCACCGAATCGTGAGGCAAGGCCTTGCTCGTCGCCTGCAAGAATCAGTGCTTCAAGTTCCGCCTTAGTTTCGGGGTCAGGATCTTGGGATTGCCAGCTTCTTGCCTTAGCCATAAGTGTTTCTAGTGAGCTCATATCTTGTTGATGATAGCGGCCAGTAGTGCGCTAATTCTTGGCTCGGCTTCGCGCCCGGCTTCCAGCACTTCTGCGTGAGATAGCGGAGTTTTTTGAACTCCAGCGGCGAGGTTTGTCATCAGAGAAAAACCAAGGATTTCCATACCCGCCGCACGTGCTGCAATTGCCTCGAGGGCCGTGGACATTCCGACGAGGTGACCGCCCATGTGCTTAACCATTTGGACTTCAGCTGGGGTTTCGTAGTGTGGTCCGCGGAACTGGGCATAGATGCCCTCATCCAGCGATGCATCTACGCTTCTTGCGACCTCACGAAGTCTCTTGGAGTAAAGATCAGTTAAATCAACAAAATTTGCGCCTTCTAGTGGACTATCGCCAGTTAGGTTGATGTGGTCGCTGATTAGAACTGGCGTACCTGGCTTCCAGCTTTCCTTGATACCACCACAGCCATTAGTCAAAATCATTACCTTGGCGCCGGTTGCAGCTGCAGTTCTAACTCCGTGTACCACTCGACGAACCCCGTGACCTTCGTAGTAGTGAGTTCTTGCACCCAGCACCAGTGCATGCTTACCACTTGGAAGCTTTATGGAGCGAATAGAAGCAACGTGACCTTCAACAACCGGAGCAGAAAATCCAATGATGTCCTTGGCAGGAACGCTCGCAACAGTTTCACCAATTAGATCGGCGGCCTTAGCCCAACCTGATCCAAGGGTTAGTGCGATGTCGTGTTTTTCAACGCCCGTTGCTTGGCTGATTTGCTCGGCTGCCTGTTTCGCAATTTCGAAAGGGCTGTTGGTCAATGTTTCTAGGGGATTAGTCATGGATTTGAGTCTAGCTCCACGCGCGTTGGCTCAACTAGTCCTCAAACTCCACCAGGGCAGTACCGGAGGCAATGGTGTCGCCAACGGCGACCTTGATTTGCTTGATGGTGCCGTCTCGTGGAGAGGTGATGGATTGCTCCATCTTCATGGCCTCAAGAACTAGCACCTGGTCACCCTCGACAATCTTGTCACCGACCGAAACTGCAATCTTTACAACCGTTGACTGCATAGGAGCCTTGATTGCCGATTCCGATGCTCCAGCAGATGCATGGTGGGCAGAAACTTTTCGCTTTGGTGCTCGTCCAGCTGTTGGAGACCCAGTTCCGGTGTGTAGGAAGCGAGCCGGAATGCTCACCTCGATACGCTTTCCTTCAACCTCAACAACCACAGAGTTTTTGGCCGACGGTGCAAAATCTAGCTGGTCTGCTAGGCCACCCCAAGGCTCTAAATCGTTGACCCACTCAGTTTCAATCCAGCGGGTGTAAACACCGAATTTTCCATCGGACCCAATAAATGCCGGATCGTCAACAATTTTTCTGTGGAAAGGAAGAACTGTTGGAAGCCCTAGCACTTCCATTTCCGCAAGGGCTCTTCTAGAACGCTCCAGTGCTTCAGTTCGGTCCTTGCCTGTGACAATCAACTTGGCAATCATCGAGTCAAAGTTTCCAGAAATCTCATCGCCTGATTCGACGCCGCTGTCTACTCGAACTCCAGGACCACTCGGTGCCTTGAAGACGTGCACTGATCCTGGAGCCGGCATAAAGTTTCTACCCGGGTCTTCGCCGTTGATTCGAAATTCGAAGCTGTGACCAGAAACTTCCGGGTCGCCATAATCCAAAATGCCACCTTCGGCAATTCGGAATTGCTCACGAACTAAATCAAGACCAGTAACTTCTTCAGATACCGGGTGCTCAACCTGCAGTCGGGTGTTGACTTCGAGGAATGAAATTGTTCCGTCCTGGGCAACTAGGAACTCACAAGTTCCAGCTCCTAGGTAGCCAACTTCTTTCAAGATTGCTTTGGATGCTT
>WLFS01000083.1 GCA_009703635.1 Actinomycetota bacterium | reverse complement strand
GATTATTGATGATTTCGTAAGGCTGGCGAGTAAGAAGTGATTTTTGAAACGGACTTTCGACAGTCAGCCGCGGCGCTGGTTGCGACAACATATTTCTCGGCTAGCGCGGCCAGGGTTTTCAATATTCTCAACGATCCTTCTTCGTGGGGACAAAGTAGAACTCCAAGAGTTTCCTCGGCTACCTTGCCCTCCAAGATAGTTTTGTCCTTCGATGGCATTGAGCGCGCTACCGTTTCGATAACTTCCTGGAACACGGACTTTAGCCAACTAGAGGTTGTACTGGATGGCTTCCCAGACGATTCCGCAAAATCAGAACTCGAGTCTTACTGGTCGGAAATTTGGAAGATGCTAGTTGGCCGATTGGGCACCCGCCCTTCTGTGATTGCCTCGAGCCCCGCGAAGGTGAATGTTTATTTCGCGGTTGGGGCTTTTTTGAAAGACGGCTTCCATGAGGTCGCCAGCTGCTACCAAGCCCTGAGTCTTCGAGAAGTTCTAAGCGTTGAATTAGAAGGTAAGTTCTCAATTAGCTTTGCCGGCCCCTTCGCAGAGTCAAGCAAGCAGCTTGTGCCCGCAGATGCCAAGAATTTGGTCTACAAGGCAGGTATTGCTCTGCAGAAGCTCAGCCCAACCGTTAGACCCGAACTGGTCGGATTCACAATTCACAAATCAGTTCCAATCGCCGGAGGTATGGCTGGAGGCTCTGCTGACGGTGCAGCTGCACTTATGGCCCTTAACCAGTTGTTCTCAGCTGGTTTTGAGGACAAGCTTTCAAAAGCCGCTGCCGAGCTTGGATCGGATGTCCCGTTCTCAATGCAGGGCGGAACGGCAATTGGAACAGGTCGTGGCGAGAAACTTTCGAAGATTGAAACAGACGCAGTTTTGCACTGGGTCATGACGCCGTCTCCAGTTGGACTTTCTACCCCTGATGTTTATCGCAAGCTTGACATCCTGCGAACCGAGGCGGGAGTTGATGTTTCAAATTTGGAAAGACCCGAGGTGCCATCAGAGCTGGTAGCAGCCCTGATTGCAGGAGACGCGATGGAAGTTGCAAACTACATGCACAATGATTTAGAAATTGCTGCTTTGGGTCTAAGGCCAGAACTTGCAGAAACCATCGATGCTGGAAGAAAAGCAGGTGCACTGAAGTCTATGGTTTCTGGATCTGGACCAACAATTGCTCATCTTGCTAAAGATCGAATTCACGCTGAACAAATTGCTAATCGCCTAGCTGGCGCAGGCTTGCCTTCAATTGCAACTTACACATCCGTTTCCGGCACACGCTTGGAGTACTAGTTGGCGCATCTACTAGGAGCTGAGCGAATTCGGCTCAGCTTTGCAACCACGGAAGTTTTCAAAGATCTAACTATTGGTGTTCAAGACGGCGACCGTATTGGCATAGTGGGGAAAAACGGCGACGGTAAATCAACTCTGCTTCGACTCTTTGCTAAAACTCAGGAACCGGATTCTGGCCAGATTACTAAGCGAAGCGATGTGCGCATCGGAATGCTTGACCAGGTGGATGACTTTCTGCCTGATCAGAGCATTTCTCAAGTTGTGATCGGAGATCTTGCCGAGCACGAGTGGGCCGGTAATCCAAAGATTCGGGATATCTTTGCAGGTCTTCTAGCTGACTTCGATTTCGACCAGAAGGTAGCGCAGCTTTCGGGTGGCCAAAGACGACGGGTGGCATTAGCCGCTTTGCTGGCAGGTGACTGGGACATCCTGATGCTGGATGAGCCAACTAACCATTTGGACATTGAAGGCGTTGCCTGGCTTGCCCAGCATCTAAAAACTCGCTGGGGCAAAGCTAGCTCGGGATTGCTACTGGTCACCCATGACCGCTGGTTCTTGGATGAGGTTTGCAACCTGACCTGGGAAGTGCACGACGGAGTTATTGATATCTACGATGGCGGCTACGCGGCCTACATCCTGGAGCGCAACGAGCGGGCCAGATCTCAAGCGGCCAGCGAATCTAGGAGGCAGAACCTGCTTCGTAAGGAATTAGCATGGCTTCGCCGAGGAGCCCCGGCAAGAACCACCAAGCCTAAGTTTCGTATCGATGCTGCTAATGAGCTGATCGCAAATGAACCGCCCCCAAGAGACAGTGTGAACCTAGCCAAACTTGCCACCACTCGTTTGGGAAAAGATGTATTGGATATCGAAAATCTCTACTACTCAATCGATGGCTTGCAACTGCTATCTGATGTCACTCTTCGCTTGGGTCCAGGAGATCGAATCGGGCTCCTTGGTGCAAATGGCGCGGGCAAGACAACTTTGCTGAAGCTGATCCTGGGTTCCCTAACTCCCAGCAAGGGTCGAATAAAACTTGGCAAAACTGTAGTGCCAGCAATTTTGAGTCAAGAGGTTCGAGAGCTTGATGAGTTTGCCGATCAGCGCATATTCGAACTTATTGCGCGCGAGAAGCGCACCTTTGTTGTTGACAAGAAGGAAGTTGGAATTTCCCAGCTGGTTGAGCAGCTTGGCTTTACTAGCCTTCAACTACAAACACCAATTGGTGATTTATCCGGGGGTCAAAAAAGAAGACTTCAACTTCTAAGGCTCTTGTTTGGCGAACCAAACCTTTTGATTCTTGATGAGCCGACCAATGATCTTGACACCGACATGCTTGCCCAGGTCGAAGACCTTCTGGATTCTTGGCCCGGGACATTGATTGTTGTAAGTCACGATAGGTATCTACTCGAAAGAGTCACCGACATGCAATACGCATTACTTGGCGATGGGGGACTTAGACATTTACCTCGTGGTGTTGATCAGTATCTTGAGCTGCGTAAATCAGGCGGGGTACAGGAAGATGCACCCGTCGCTAAAGCAACCTCTGGGGCGCAGGATAGGGCGAGCCAGAAAAATCTTCAGCGGCTCGAGCGGGCAATTGCCAAGGCAGAAGCTGAGGAAATTGAGGTTCGAGCGAATCTGGAAAAGCATGACCCGGCTGACTATGAGGGCTTGGCTGCCTTAGCTGCCAGGGCCAGTGAGCTAGCCACGAAACGGGACCAGCTCGAGGCTAGTTGGTTGGCTGAAAGCGAGAATCGGGCCTAAGGCCTCAAGGTTTCTGGCAGACTTAGGGGGTAATCGGGCCTTGCTTGATTGTGATCCGCCCTAGTGTAACGGCAGCACGGCGGCCTTTGG
>WLFS01000082.1 GCA_009703635.1 Actinomycetota bacterium | reverse complement strand
TTGCTCGTCACTCAAAGCCAGAAGCTCAAGCCGAGCCACTTGCTGAATGGGAGCGCGAGCTTCTAGAGCAGGGCAAGGAAGCTACCGAAGAGAAGAAGGCGTAATTCATGGCTAACTACACAGCAGCAGACGTAAAGGCGCTTCGCGAGAAATCCGGCGCTGGAATGATGGACTGCAAGTCAGCACTGGATGAAGCCGATGGCAACGTCGAAAAGGCATTTGAAGTTTTGCGCCTCAAGGGCCTGAAGGGTGTTTCCAAGCGCGAGGGTCGCTCAACAAGTAACGGCCTAATCGTTGCTCGCGTATCCGGTGGAACCGGCTACCTGATCGAGCTTGCTTGCGAGACTGACTTTGTTGCAAAGGCTGAAAGATTTGTTGCCCTGGGTGAAGAAATTGCTGACGCAATTGTTGCAGCCGGAGCCAAAGATCTAGCATCAGCTCTTGCTGCCCCACTCAAGGGCAAGAGCGTTTCGGATGCAATCAACGACGAGGCAGCAGTTCTCGGCGAGAAGGCTGAACTTCGCCGCGTAGGAGTTATTTCCGACGTTGCAGTTGATGCTTACCTTCACCGCACCTCAAAGGATCTTCCTCCTCAGGTTGGAGTTTTGGTGGCATTCGATGGAAACGCTCAAACAGCTCACGATGTTGCAGTTCACATCGCAGCTTTTAGCCCATCAGTTCTAAGCCGCGACGAGATCTCAGCTGATACAGTTGAGACCGAGCGCCGCATCGCTGAAGAAACTGCCAAGAACGAAGGCAAGCCAGAGGCCGCACTTCCAAAGATTGTGGAAGGTCGCGTCAACGGCTACTTCAAGGAGAACGTTTTGCTCGAGCAGGACTTCGCCAAGGACAACAAGCTAAGCGTCCAGAAAGTCCTAGATCAAGCAAGCACCAAGGTTTCGGCCTTCGTTCGCTTCCGCGTTGGAGCCTAGAAAACTTGAAAGACAAAGAGACTCGGCCCTTTGGGGCCGGGTCTTTTTCTTTGCCCGCCTAGACTAGAGCTAAACCATTTGGAGGAAGTCCCGTGCCGCAAAAACGACGCAGAGTTTTGTTGAAACTATCCGGAGAAGCCTTTGGTGGTGGAACCGTTGGGGTAAATCCAGATGTGGTTGCCGAACTAGCAAAAGAAATCGCTGAAGGATCCAAATCGGCCGAAGTCGCAATTGTTGTTGGTGGAGGAAACTTCTTCCGCGGGGCGGAACTATCTCAGCGCGGTATGGAGCGCAGTCGTGCAGACTACATGGGAATGCTCGGAACGGTTATGAATGCTTTGGCACTTCAAGACTTTCTTGAACAAGCTGGCGTTAGCGTTCGTGTCCAGTCAGCAATCACGATGGCACAAGTGACCGAGCCATACATTCCTCTTCGCGCAATGAGACACCTCGAAAAAGGAAGAGTCGTAATCTTCGGTGCCGGTGCTGGCCTACCTTACTTTTCAACTGACACCGTTGCCGCTCAGCGCGCACTCGAGATCAAAGCTGATGAGGTTTTGGTAGCCAAGAACGGCGTCGATGGAGTTTATTCCTCAGATCCAAAGAAGAACTCCGATGCCAAAAAGCTCGAGAAGCTCACTTACCAGGAAGCACTGGTCCAGGGCCTAAAGGTCGTGGATGCAACCGCGTTCTCGTTGTGCATGGACAACAAGATGCCGATGCGAGTATTCGGGATGCAGGGCAAGGGCAACGTCACCGACGCCATCAAGGGCAAGAAGATCGGCACCACGGTCACCGCCTAAAGTTTTTGATTGAAAGGAAAGTGAGCAGCAAATGATTGACGAAATCCTAAAGACAGCAGCAGAAAAGATGGGCAAAGCCGTCGAGTCTGCCAAGGAAGACTTCGCCACCGTTCGCACCGGACGCGCCAACCCGCAGATGTTTCAGAAGATCATGGTCGACTACTACGGCACGGGAACCCCTCTGGCGCAGCTGGCATCACTTCAGAACCCAGAGGCCCGAACAATTGTCATTACTCCTTACGACAAGGGGGCCTTAGCTGCAATTGAGAAGGCCGTGAAGGATGTTCCAAATCTAGGTGCGACTCCAAATAACGATGGAACAATCATCCGCGTCACCCTTCCGGATCTGACTGAAGAGCGTCGCAAGGAGTACGTAAAGCTTGTAAAGACCAAGGCCGAAGACCACCGCGTTTCACTTCGCAACATCAGGCGCAAAGGAAATGAAGAGCTTGACGCCCTGAAAAAAGACGGCCACGTCGGCGACGATGAGCTTGCCCGCGCAGAAAAAGACTTAGACACCTTGACCAAGAATCATGTGGATGCCATCGACGACGCCCTAAAGCGCAAAGAAGCCGAACTTCTAGAGGTGTAAGGCTAAATTGTCTGAGGTAAAGGCCCCCGGGGGCAGGTCGCTCTCAAAATCAATAGTTGTCGGTTTGTTGTTGGCCGCAATCTTTTTAGCCTCTATCTTGATTTACAAAGAATTCTTCATTCTCTTCCTCGTAACCGCTACAGCCATTGGAGCATGGGAGCTTTCGACCGCACTTAGAATCAAAGGCTGGTACGTTCCTCGAGTTCCAGCTGTGGTTGGATCCGCAATCATCATGCCAGCCACCTATTACGGTGGTCCAGTTGTGCAATGGCTAGTTAGCCTCGGAATCGTAGCGGCGCTAATTGTCTGGCGAACAGTTCACCTACTTTGGGAACGTCGAAAGGCGAACTTCCAGACTTTCCTTCGGACGATTAGAGACTTCGGAGCAGCTGCATTCCTGGTGATCTACCTACCTCTTTCCTTGAGTTTTTCGATGCTGCTTCTAAGGCGCCCCGAAGATGGCGCATATTGGGTTTTAACCTTTGTGGCTACTGTCGCACTAATTGACTCTGCTGG
This sequence comes from Actinomycetota bacterium, assembly GCA_009703635.1. The sequence goes on along the minus strand of WLFS01000082.1, from coordinate 306 downwards.
ATATCTGTTTGGTCGGGTATTTGGTAAACATAAATTAGCTCCAGGAGTTAGCCCAAAGAAGACTTGGGAGGGATTGCTTGCCTCAATTGTTCTTGGTTCAGCCACAGCCATTACCTTGACGATGTTTTTGCTACAAGGTCCCTGGTGGGTTGGACTTATCCTTGCTGCCGCAATCATTTTGGCAGCGGTATTTGGAGATCTTGCCGAGTCGCTTATAAAACGCGATCTTGGAGTCAAAGACATGTCAAAACTTCTGCCTGGACACGGAGGAATGATGGATCGCCTAGATTCCATGCTCCCGGCTTC
>WLFS01000081.1 GCA_009703635.1 Actinomycetota bacterium | reverse complement strand
TTGGAAACTAACTGGACACTGCCGTTTTTTGGCTTCGGTTTTGAGGCTCTTTCATTCGGACTCTTTATTACAGTCCCTGTCCTGTTACTGGCTCTTATTTCACTTCTTACTCCAGGAGCCAAGGCTTCCCTTGCGCTTTGGATAGTTGCTCTTTTTGCACTGGCTCTAGCTTTTGTTGGAGCCGGTGTGAAATTCGACTTTGGGGAGATTTCCTCTACTGGTCTTGAGCTAACCTCATTGCTGGGGTTATTTGGCCTGGCGGCAATTGCTGCCTTTGCGCAACTTGCGACCGCAAGCTCAGCCCTTAGGGCAATTGCCATTGCCGTGGTTGCAGTTGTCGGAATTGGGCCGGCAGCGTTTGCTCTGGCAACAAACCCACCAGCGGTTTCTTACTCCGATGGCAGGAGCGTGCCATCAATCATCCAGGCCGATAGTGATGCCGGGATGTTTGTTAGAACTCTCAAGCTTGGCGCGGGCGAGGAATCGGTTTCGGCTGAATTGTTTGAAGGTTCGGGAGTGAAGTTTGAGAAACTCTCAACCGCTTTCCAAATTGCCAATTCAGGACTTTCGAATGAGAATCCGCAGTACCAGATCTTGGGTCAGCTGGTAGCCAATCTTGTTTCGGCAAACGGCGCGGATGTTTTGACACCGCTAGAAGAATTTGGAATCAGCTACATTCTTGTCTTCCCAGCCGATCCTGATTTGAAGATGGCCCTTGATTCAACCAGGGGACTTGAATCAATCGGGGAAACTGATTTTGGTCAACTCTGGAAAGTTCAGTCTGTGGTGTCAGAACCAAAAACTGCAGAGCCTGATTTTGGGCTTACCAAAGCGATAAGTCTTGGCGCGCTAGTTCTTTACTTCTTGCTGGCTCTTCCAACCAGTTCAATTAGAAAGCGCAACGGAAAAGAAAGCGCAATCTTTGTTGATGTGGAGGAGAACAACTAGTGATCTTCCGGATTGTGTCTTTTGTTTCGGTCGCAGCAGTGCTAGCGGCAGGTTTAGTGTTTGCGCCGAAAGTAGATCTCACGGTTAGCTTTGATTCGGCCAGCGGTAGCTACAGCGTAAAACCTGCAGATATGCAGTTGGTTTGCCCAGGACCGCTATTTAGAAGTGGTGGCGATTCCGGCACGAACCTAAGCGTGATTGAGCGCTGGGGCTCAGCAGATCTTTTCTACACAGCAAATGGAACTGGAGAACTCGAGCAAAGAAGCATCTCTGAAACTTCTGTTTCGACAATTGAACTAGGCGGAAGCCGAGTGTTTGGTTCTTCTTCCCTTGGTGAGGCTGCTTCGCTTACAAACCTAAATGCCGATCAAGAAGCCTCCCAAGGAGCGCTGGTTATTGCTGGAAGCTCGACACAGTTATCAGCTATCTCATCAATGCGTGGTCTGGCAGCAGCTTCTTGCCAGCAGCCAAGCAATGACTTCACGATCGTTGGTGGTTCAACTCTTGCCGGTCGGGAATCATTGATGGTGCTAACTAACCCAAGCCCGATTGACGCAACAGCTGATCTTCGAGTCTTTACTGACCTTGGCGAAGTCACTGTTTCTGGTTTATCGGGAATCTCAGTTCCAGCAGAAAGCACCACAACCATTTCCCTAGCAAGCTTTGCCCCAACGGTTCCATCGCTTGCTGTTCAAGTCTTGTCGCAGGGAGCAAAACTTGCCGGTTGGATTCAGGCCCGCGCGGTTTCAGGAACACAAGCAAGGGGTGTGGATTGGATTAGTCCAAACCCTAAGGCTTCTGAGCAGATGGTTTTGCCAGGACTTGTGATTCGAGGTACAAAGGTCATCAATGATGCACTAGCTGCCGAAGAGAACTCCGATGCTGGTCATGCGTTGCGCATCTTTGCTCCAGAAGGTGCAAACGTCACCGTGCAGGTAGTTTCTTCCAAAGCCGATACTTTTGGTGCGGTCTTCACCGGAATCATCGAGCCGGGCACAGTTTCTGACTTTCCGATTGCTGAACTAAAGGATGGCGACTACTCGGTGTTTGTCTCATCCGATAAACCGATTTACTCTGCTCTTCGGGTTGCCAGGGGAAACCCTGGAGGAACACCAAGGCTTGATTTTGCTTGGGTGAGTCCCGCCGAAGAACTAGTTTCTGATCGAGCTGTTGCGATTGGTCCGGACGGAGATTCAATCTTGGTGCTTGCTAACAGCGGAACTTCTGCCGCAACTGTATTGGTGCAGAACCTTAGATCCGGAGCGGGAGTGAGTGTTTCGATTCCAGCTTTGGGAACTGCAACGGTTGATCTTTCGGGGCCGGCATCAATTTCTAAGTCCGCTGGTGTGTTTGCAACCGTGGCGGTTTTAATCGAGGGTCAGATTTCTGATTTGGATGTTCGAGATCCTAAAAACTTAGGGTCTGAAGTAAAGGTTAGATTCCGCTAACGGTTGTAATACTCGGGAACTAGATCCCACGGATCTATATCCAACAGTTCCGCAATTGCTTCAAAGACCTGCTCTTCAACTTTTAGGCGCTCTTCGATAACACCCTGCCTTGAGTGAGTGCCAAAACGCTCGGTTGGAATTCGATAGATCACAACTGTGTTGGTGTCACGATCTACTCGCCACCTAGGTATCTCGGTTGTGTAATCGGTAACCGGTGGCGCATCCAAAACTTTCCAGCTCAGTCCAGCTAGATCTTCTTCCCAAATGCCCTTGAGGTAATCAACCGCTGTCTCGACATACTGCTCAAACCCGTGAGAGCGTGTTTGACCGAACTTGAATAGCTTGGAAAGTATTGGTCTTCGGATGCCACGCTCGTGCCTATCGCGATAGCCATCGCGGGAGCGGGGGGTTTTTGCCATGGCCCCATTGTATTCTTGAGCAAATGAGCTCACTTCAGAAAATCTTCAAGATGTATGACATCCGTGGCCTAGTTGGCTCTGAGATGACATTTGATGGCGTCAAAGCTATCGGAGCTGCCTTTGCAGACGAGCTCGAGCTTGCGGGCAAATCACTAGTTGTCGGTCACGACATGCGGGATTCCTCAGGGGAGTTCGTTGAGGCATTTATTGAAGGCGCAAATGCTCGTGGTGCAGATGCGATCAACTTAGGTCTTTGCTCAACCGACGAGTGCTACTTCGCCTCCGGCTATTTAGATGCGGCAGCAGCGATGTTTACCGCAAGCCACAATCCCGCCACCTACAACGGCATCAAGCTCTCGCGA
>WLFS01000080.1 GCA_009703635.1 Actinomycetota bacterium | reverse complement strand
GAAAAGATTGAACAGTTTTCAGGGGTAGCCGTTCCACTAAAGCGCTCAAACGTTGACACCGACCAGATAATCCCCGCGGTTTACCTCAAGCGAATTACAAAAACTGGTTTTGAAGATGCACTTTTTGCTTCCTGGAAAGCAGAGCCTGATTTTGTTTTGAACCAGCCGGTATTTGCACATGGTGAAGTTCTAATTGCTGGTCCTGATTTTGGAACTGGCTCTTCTCGCGAGCACGCGGTTTGGGCACTTCGAGACTGGGGCTTCAAGGCTGTGTTCTCGGCGAAGTTTGCTGACATCTTCCGAGGCAACTCTGGAAAGCAGGGTTTTATCACCGGTGTTATCACAGAGGATGAAACCAAAGCGCTTTGGGATCTAATTGATGCCAACCCGGGTATCAAAGCAACTGTAGATTTGCCGAACCAGACACTATCTTTGGGTGAGATGACTGTGAACTTTGAAATCGACCCTTATACCAAGTGGCGTTTGATGGAGGGGTTGGACGATATCGGACTAACCCTAAGAGATGAGCCTGCAATTACTTCTTTCGAATCAAACCGCGAGTCTTGGAGACCCCAGACGCTTCCAGCTAAGGGAATCTAATGAGCCAAATCAAAGTCAACGGCGGAAAGCCGCTCAACGGTCGCGTTGATCTAAAGGGTGCAAAAAACCTAGTTACCAAAGCCATGGTTGCTGCCCTACTAGCGGACACTCCTTCTGTCCTAAGAGATGTTCCAAAGATCTCTGACGTGGAAGTGGTTTCAAGGCTTCTAGAGCTGCACGGTGTGACTATTGATTTTGCCGACAACGGAGAAATGAAGCTTGACCCTCGTGGGGTCAAGCAAGCTCGCATGGTCGATATCGATGCCCATGCCGGATCTTCCAGAATCCCAATTCTTTTCTGCGGACCGCTGCTTCACCAGCTAGGCGAAGCCTTTATCCCTGATTTGGGCGGTTGCCACATTGGAGATCGACCAGTTGATTTCCATCTTGATGTTCTTCGTCACTTCGGTGCCGTTATTGAAAAGAGCCCAAACGGAACCAGGATGAGTGCACCTAACGGTCTGCACGGAGCCAAAGTCACACTTCCTTATCCGAGCGTTGGCGCAACCGAGCAGGTACTACTTACCTCAGTTCGAGCCAAGGGAATCACCGAGCTATCCGGTGCCGCCATTGAGCCAGAGATCATGGACCTAATTGCCATCTTGCAGAAGATGGGTGCCATCATCTCCGTTGACACTGACCGAGTGATTCGCATCGAAGGTGTTGAAACCCTCAATGGCTACACACACCGTGCACTGTTTGATCGCAACGAGGCTGCCTCTTGGGCAGCAGCGGCACTTACTACCGGCGGAAACATTTTTGTTGGGGGAGCCAAGCAGCTTGAAATGACAACTTTCCTAAACGTGTTTAGAAAAGTTGGCGGTGCCTTTGACATCGAAGACGATGGCATTCGCTTCTACCAGGCAGGTGCTGATCTGCATCCAGTGGTTATTGAAACCGATGTTCACCCAGGATTTATGACCGACTGGCAGCAGCCACTGGTTGTTGCCCTTACCCAGGCCAAGGGTCTTTCCATTGTTCACGAGACTGTTTATGAAAACCGCTTTGGTTTCACCGACGCTTTGGTCAAGATGGGTGCACAGATTCAGATTTACCGTGAGTGTTTGGGTGGAAACCCTTGCCGCTTTGGCCAGCGCAACTTCTATCACTCGGCTGTTATCTCAGGCCCCACACCTTTGACTGGAGCAGACATCGAAGTTCCAGATCTTCGCGGTGGGTTTAGTCACATGGTTGCTGCCCTTGCTGCTAAAGGAACTTCAAACGTGAGCAATGTTCAGCTTATTTCCAGAGGCTATGAGCACTTCTTGGACAAGCTAGGTAATCTCGGGGCCGACTTTAGTTATTCTGAGTAGCAATGGCGAAACAACCTAAAGTGGTACCAATGCCGAAGATCACCTCTAACGAGATGACACTGGCGGTTCGAATTGTTGCTGGGATTTTGGCCCCAATAGCTCGCATGATGTTCAAAGTTGAAGCCATCAATCTAGATAAGCTTCCAAAATCAGGCGCTTACATTCTGGCCCCGAATCACGCCACGAATATCGACGCTCTGGCGGTTGCTTACTTCATTTGGGTTAAGACCAAGCGTGCTCCGCACTTTCTCACAAAAGAGAAACTCTTTAGCATTCCGCTGGTTGGAAAGATATTGCTGGCCGCCGGACAGATTCCGGTGTTTAGAACCGGGGGACAGCGAAACGATGATTCGCTAAGAGCCGCACACGCTTACCTAAAAGCCGGTCACTCAGTTTGTGTTTTTCCAGAGGGAACCCTAACTCGCGATCCAGATTCTTGGCCGATGCGCGGAAAAACTGGCGCAATCAGACTTGCCCTGGATAGCGGAGTTCCGGTTTATCCGGTTGGCCAGTGGGGAAGCGAAAAGATCATGGCACGCTATTCGAGCAAGTTCCGTCCAGGTTTCTGGAAGAAAGTCACTGTGCTGGTTGGCGATGAAATTGATCTTGCAAGATTTAGAAAGCCGAACCCAACTCCTGCTGAAGTTCTCGAAGCAACCGAAGTTGTCATGTCGGCTATCACCAAGTTGGTTGAGCAACTAAGAGGTGAGAAAGCACCTGATCGCCGCTGGGATCCAGTTGCTGCTGGTCAAGCAACAACAGGAAACTTCATAAAGAAGGCTCAGGTAAGTGGGGGCGGCGATGTCTAAGAAGATTCGCGTTGCAGTTTTGTTCGGTGGCAAATCAAACGAGCACTCAATCTCGGTTGCATCCGCCGGGGGAGTTATTGGCGCAATTGATTCTTCAAAGTATGAGGTAATTCCGGTTGGAATAACCAAAGAAGGCGAATTCGTTCCTTACGAAGTTGATCCTAAAAAACTTGCCCTAGCTGAGGGGCTAAAGACCGTAAATTCAAAGGGCGAAACAATTCGATTTGCCCTTGATGGCTCAAGGGAAATCTTTGAAGTCGATAAAGCTGGCAAGCAATCCAGCCTTGGAGTTATTGACGTTGTGTTTCCGGTGCTGCACGGCAAGTTTGGTGAAGATGGCACTATCCAGGGCTACCTAGAACTAGCTGGAATTCCTTACGTTGGAAATGGCGTGCTAGCTTCCAGCGTCGCGATGGACAAAGAGTTCAGCAAGACACTTTTCAAGGCGGCCGGCATCCCT
>WLFS01000008.1 GCA_009703635.1 Actinomycetota bacterium | reverse complement strand
TTCGTGATGCTTCCGACAATACTTTTGGCTACCGACACTTATGGGCTCAAAACACCAATCTGTGTATAACTCTGAGCTTTCAACTGCCTTGAAAGAACCATAGCAGGATTCGAACAAGATTTCGAGTGTTCATTTACTCGGCGTGTTGTTTTTTAGCTTTTTTGTCCAGTCCGGTCCAACGTTCTTGAGGCACCTGCTGGGCCCTGCAGATAGCCAGCCAAATCTGCCTGGGGTCTTCGCCTTGAGCCAACAAAACCGAAGCAGTCTTATCCCCCAGCTCAAATAGGGCTAAATCACGAATCAGGACTTCAGAATGGGGCTTGCCAAACTCATCAGCCATCAGCTCATGGAACTGGCTTAGGCGCAATTGGGGCTATTTCTCGGGCTAAATACGGCCGCTGAGCAGGTCTTTTTCAAGCTGCTCGTTGAAATCCTGGACAAAGCCGATCGGGACGGTCAAATCCGACACTTCTCGAGCTCCGGTGGCCTGAGCCATGAATTCTTCAGGCAAAACGCCTTCAACTAGGGCAATACGGTCTGAAACCTCACGCAGGACTACCGACAGCGGCACCTCAAGGGCCTCGGCCACTGCCGAGAGAATCTCCGAAGAAGCCTCTTTCTGGCCTCTCTCTAGCTCGCTCAGGTAGCCCAAGGCCACGCTGGCGCGGGCCGCTACCTGGCGGAGAGTCTGACCCTTCTGAAGCCTAAAATCGCGGAGTACGTCTCCAATTTCTGTTCTTACCAATGTCATTTGACCCTCCTTCCGAAGCTCTAATGTATCTCTGACTAGCGACAACTCGATTATTCCGCAATTTCTTCCCACAGGTGACCAAGTCCCAGCAAAACCGCAGAATTCTGTATTTTTGACCTATCCCCAGCCAGTTGGTGGGCAAATACGTTGCTTGAAACCGACTCTTCTGGGCCCTGCGACACGCATATGTAGACCTCCCCGACGGCTTTCCCGTCTTGCTCACTCGGGCCTGCTACCCCGGTGGTTGAAACCGACACAACTAGAGCCAAATCCAAACCAAGCCTCGAGGCAATCTTGACCCTTAGCCCCTCTGCCATTTGAGCGGCCACCTCGGGGTCAACTGCCCCTTGGTTTTCAAGCAGCGCCTTGGATACTCCAAGTAGTTCATGCTTCAAAGAAGTTTCGTAGGCAACTATTCCGGTGAGCAAAACTTCAGATGCTCCAGCAACTTTCGAAAACTCTGCGGTTAGTAATCCACCCGTTAGAGACTCTGCCACCACAAGTTTTTTGCCCTGTGATCGAAGTCGATCAAGAATTTGCTCTGCACTGCTCACTTCTTGATCGCCGCCACAAAAAACTGGATTCCAGAAATCAAAGTTGAAGCCAGAGCAACCAGCATCAACCCCTCTTCAACAAAACTCCAGAACGGCACCCAGACCTCAAATGGAGCAAGCACTGCGCCAATTGCAATACCTTGCAAAATCGTCTTCAACTTCCCAGAACCAGCTGCCGCAATCACTTTGTTTTTTACAACCATCACTCGATACAAAGTCACAGCAATTTCTCGCGCCAAAATCAAAATGGTAATCCACCAGTCAATTTCCCCAAGGTAGCTAAGTGTTACCAGCGCACTTCCCAAAAGGGCCTTATCGGCGATTGGGTCAAGAATTTTGCCAAGATTGGTGACTTTGCCGGTTCTTCTAGCAACCGCGCCATCGATTCCGTCAGTTGAAATTGCAAACACAAAGACAAAAGTTGCTAGCCAGTGCTGCCAAGAATTTGGATCCGGGGAGATTAGAAGTAGGTAAACAAAAAGAGGGGCGAGAGCTATTCGAGCTACGGTGATTGAGTTTGGTAGGTTCACGGTCTACCCGTCAGCTGCCACGCATCCTCATCGCCCTCGTCTTCGTCACCCTTGGTGCGGATAACACCAGAATCTACCGCCATGGTTTGGGAAACATCTCCTCGAAGCTGGCCCAAGACTGTCGCTAGTTCATCAGGCTTTACCAGCACATCTCTGGCCTTCGAGCCTTCTGATGGCCCAACGATGTTTCGAGATTCCAAAAGATCCATAAGGCGACCAGCCTTAGCAAAGCCCACCCTAAGCTTTCTTTGCAACATCGAGGTCGAACCAAATTGCGAATTCACAATCAATTCGGTGGCCTGCAACAGAACTTCTAGGTCATCGCCGATGTCGGCATCGACAACCTTGGCAGTCACTGTGGCTGCAACATCACTTCGGTATTCAGGTTCCATCTGTTGCTTGACGTGAGACACCACTGCATGAAGCTCTGCCTCTCCGACCCAGGCACCCTGGACACGGATTGGCTTGTTGGTTCCCATCGGGGAAAACAAGGCATCTCCTTGACCCACTAGCTTTTCGGCACCCGGCTGATCCAAGATCACTCGAGAGTCAGTCAAGGACGAAACTGAGAAAGCAAGCCTGGAAGGAACATTGGCCTTGATCAAACCGGTCACAACATCAACCGATGGGCGCTGGGTAGCAAGAACCAAGTGAATACCCGAGGCACGAGCTAGCTGAGTGATTCGAACAATTGAATCCTCCACGTCTCGCGGAGCGACAATCATCAAGTCCGCAAGCTCGTCGACAACTACCAAAAGATAAGGGTATGGCTGAAGCTTTCTGGTTGAACCCTCAGGAACCGATAGCTCCCCCGCGACGACGGCCCGGTTGAAATCATCGATGTGCTTGAAGCCGAAGGAGGCTAGATCGTCGTACCGCATGTCCATTTCCTTCACTACCCACTGCAGCGCCTCTGCGGCTTTTTTAGGGTTAGTGATGATTGGAGTAATCAAATGTGGAACACCCTGATAGGCCGCTAGCTCCACACGCTTCGGGTCAATCAATACCAGCCTTACTTCGGCTGGTTTTGCACGCATCAAAATCGAAGTGATCATTGCGTTTACGAAGCTGGATTTACCGGCGCCGGTAGCACCGGCGACCAAAAGATGTGGCATCTTTGCCAGGTTTGCAACTACGAAGCCACCCTCGACATCTTTACCGATACCAATAGTTAGCGGGTGCTGAGACAACTTGGCATTTTGAGACCTTAGAACATCCCCTAGCGAAACGGTCTCCCGATCAGTGTTTGGAATCTCAATACCAATTGCACTCTTGCCTGGGATTGGCGCCAAGATGCGGACCTCGTTGGAGGCAACTGCGTAAGAGATGTTGCTGGCCAAGCGGGTCACGGCCTCGACCTTTACTCCGGCTGCGAGTTCGACTTCGTACCTTGTCACTGTCGGGCCCCTGGAAAAACCAGTCACAGTAGCTTCAATATCGAACTCGTTGAATACCGCGCTGATGGATGCAACAACCTCATCGGTTACTTCAGATCGCAGTTTTGGAACTGTTCCAGCACCCAGCAAAGACTGATCCGGAAGCTTATAGGTTCGATTTGTTCTACCAACTTGAGCTACCGGCTGCTCATCCGGTTCAGCGTCAAACAAAGCCGCGGGTTCAATTGGAATTTCCTGAACAATTGGAATCTCTCGAGTTCTTGGGGTTGGGTTATCAAATAAGTCCTCAACCAAATCGGTTCCGTCTTCTTGAACAACTAAAGCTGAGTCAAAAGAACCCTCATCTTTTTTACCCCTGCGCCACCAAGGCGCCTTGGTGCCATCAAAGGCATCGAGGATTTCTTCGCCTTCTTCGACTTGGTGCGAGCCTCTTAGGGAAGATCCAAATAAGTACTCATAAAGCTCACCCAAACGCTGCCCTATTTTGTTTGGCGCAGTTTTGGTCATGATCAAAATCGAAGCAAATCCAATCAGGGCCAAAACCGGAACCGCACCCCAGATAGTAATTGTTGAGATAAATGGTATGGATATCAGCCAACCAAAAAGACCTCCGGCTGCAGCAAGCGCCATAACCCCATCGGTTGGCTGAGGTTGAGAGCTAAACAGATGGAAAAAGCCTGAAACAGTAATCAGCATCAGGAACAAACCCACGCCGATTCGAGAGTTGTCTTGCACCGTGGAAGGGTGACGAGCTAGGAAGATGGCGAAAATGATCATGATTACTGGAAGGCCGAATGACACCGGGCCAAACAACAGCCCAAAGCTCCAGGCGTTCAAGGTTTGAGCCCAGGTTTCTTGGATCAGGAACCAGCCAAAGGTGATGCCTAGAATGCCAAGAATTGCCATAAAGAATGGAAAACCATCGCGACGGTCTTCCTTGGAAATCTGATCTGGAGAAAGTGCTCTGGCGGCTCCACCGAATCCGTGAGCTAAAGCCAAGTAAAAACGAACCAGTAGATTCGCGCGCGATGAAGCCTCAGCCTTGGGCTTTAGAACCTGAGTCTTGGCTGGGGCGCGTTTTCTCGCGGGAGGCGATTTTCTCGTTGCCATGGCTCCAAAACTACTAGCGGGCGGCCCAAAACCCGCGGAACCTAGGGCGGCTAGCCGTGAATGACCACCGGAATGATCATGGGCTTACGGCGATGAGCCTTTGAGACCCAGCCACCAACACTTCGGCGAATAACTTGCTGAAGTGAATGAGTATCCCGAATTCCTTCTCGAGCTGCCTGGAGCAAGGCCTTTTCAATCTGAGGTTTGACATCGTCGAAGACGTGATCTTCCTCGGCAAATGCCCGGGCCCTAATCTCAGGACCGGCAGTAATCAATCCAGAATTTGGATCCACCACAACGAAAACAGAAATGAATCCTTCTTCGCTCAACACTCGGCGATCTTTCAAATCTTCTTCGGTGATTGTTCCAACGGTCTTGCCATCAACGTAGAGCAATCCGCACTCCACTTCGCCAACTACCTTGGCCACACCATCGCTCAGATCAATTACGAAACCATCCTCAGCCAGAATGATGTTGTCCCTTTTGATTCCCGTTTGCTCGGCAACCCGGGCATTGGCAACTAAGTGACGGTACTCACCGTGTACCGGCAAAACGTTCTTAGGTTTCAAGATGTTGTATACGTACATCAGCTCCCCGGCTGCGGCATGACCCGAGACGTGGACCTTGGCATTTCCCTTGTGGATTACGTTTGCTCCGAGCTTGGTAAGTCCGTCAATAACTCGGTAGACGGCGTTTTCGTTTCCAGGAATAAGAGAGCTTGCCAAAATCACGGTGTCGCCCTCGGCGATTTCAATTTCATGCTCCAATTTGGCCATCCGCGATAGCCCCGCCATTGGTTCTCCCTGGCTACCGGTGGACATAAACACCAGCTGAGAATGCTCGTATTTGTTTGCATCTTTCAAATCAACGATGGAATCATCAGGGACTTTCAAAAAGCCCAGCTCAGCAGCGATTTGCATATTGCGAACCATAGATCGACCAACCAGCACCACTTTGCGGTTGTTGCTAACGGCGGCATCAATTACTTGCTGAACTCTATGGACGTGAGAGGCGAAGGAAGCCACAATCACGCGCTTGGTGGCGCGGCCGATTACATCTTCCAGTACTGGGCCGATGTCCTTTTCTAGCGGAGTAAATCCTGGCACGTCGGCATTTGTCGAGTCGCACAAAAACAGATCAAGGCCGGCTTCACCGATTCTGGCAAAGGCTCGAAGATCGGTGATACGGCCATCGAGTGGAATTTGGTCCATCTTGAAATCGCCTGTGTGCAGGATGGTTCCGGCCTTGGATTTGATCAGCACGGCAAGGGCATCTGGAATCGAGTGATTCACGGCGATGAACTCAAGTTCGAAATCGCCCATGACCTCAACATCGCCCTCACGAACGGTGTGAGTGTAGGCAGGCAGTCGATGCTCTTTGAGCTTGGCCTCGATGAAAGCAAGAGTCAAAGATGAGCCGATGATTGGGATGTCTGCTCTCATGCGAAGAAGGTATGGCACTCCCCCGATGTGGTCTTCGTGACCGTGTGTAAGAAATATTCCAATGATGTCGCTTAGGCGATTTTTCAAGTAGCCAAAATCAGGCAGAATCACATCGACGCCTGGCTGATGTTCTTCTGGGAAGAGGACACCGCAGTCAACAATGAGAATCTTGCCGTTGATTTCAAAAACGGTCATGTTTCGACCGATTTCACCAATTCCACCGAGTGGAATGATTCGCATAACGTCTTTTTTGAGTGGAGCCGGATGAGGCAGGGTTAGGACCACAGTCTTCTTTCTTTGACGCTACCTAGTTGTGCCAGCCACCTTCGGCAGCGCACCGCCAGCGGCAGCATTTCTATCTGGTCTAAAGTTTGCAAACGACAAGCCCGGAACTGTTCCGACCTTTTCAATTCCATCTTCAATTCTTGCGGCCTCATCGTCTTCTGGACCTACCAAAGGAAGTCGAACTCGAGGGGAGCCAATTTGACCTAATCCATGAAGTACGTACTTAGCAGCAACTGTTCCTGGAACATTTGTCATGATGGCGCGCTGCAAAGGCTCTAGTGCGTTGTGAACCTTAAGAGCGTGGTGAAAATCATTACGGTTGGTGGCATCGACTAATTCGCGGTAGGCAGCAGGAGCGACGTTTGCAGTCACTCCTATAAGTCCAGTTGCTCCAATTGCGATGTGAGGCAACACGTTTGAGTCATCGCCGGAGAAATACATCAGGTCAGTTTCATTCATTAGTCTAGAAGCCTGAGCTAGATCGCCAACTGCGTCTTTGACTGCAACGATGTTGGGGTGCTTGGCAGCTCTGTGGAAAGTCTGCTGGGAAATTGCGACTCCAGTGCGGCCTGGGATGTCATACAAAATTACCGGCAGATCAGTTGCATCAGCAATCAGTCTGAAGTGAGTCAAGATTCCAGCCTGAGTTGGCTTGTTGTAATAAGGGGTCACAATCATCACGCCATCGGCGCCAGCTTTTTCACTCTGCTTGTATAGCTGCATCGCATGAGCGGTTTCGTTGGATCCGCCACCGGTGATTATTTTGGCTCTGCCAGAAGCAACGGATTTTCCAACTTCAACGAGTTTGATTTTCTCCGCGTCAGTAAGCGTTGAAGTTTCACCGGTTGTACCAGTGACGACAACACCGTCGGCACCGTTGGAGATTACATAATCGATATGCTTTTCTGTCGAAGTCCAGTCGACTTCACCTTCTGGTGTCATAGGCGTGACAAGGGCGACCAAGACCTGGCCGAAGATGTCCTTGTTAGTGTTTGCCATGCCTAAACCCTAGCCCAAGGGCAAGTTATGGTGCTACTCGCCCGTTTTGGTTGAAGGTTTCGTAGGTGTAAGGCATGAGTTTTGCGAACTCATCCTCCATCTTCTCAGCGCACATCTCGATCTCGCGCTGAGGGAACGACGGGAAGTGAGTGCCTTCACGCTTGGTGCGAAGACTTAGGAAGTTCATGAGGGCACGGGCGTTCATGGTGACATACATGCTCGAGTAAATATTCAGCGGCAGCACGATTCTTGCTACTTCTCTAGCTACTCCAGCTTCCAGCATTCTTTTGTATGACTCGTATGCAGTTATAGAAGCAGTTCTCGCCTCCTGCTCAACCAATGCGATCTGCTCGGCAGATCCTGGAAGAAATTCGTAGTGTCCGGTCTTACCGGTCTGAACCAAGTTGCGATCTGGACCTGGAACGTAGAAAACAGGTGATAGCTCTTTGTAGCGGCCGGATTCTTCGTTGTAGCTAGCAATGCGGTGACGCATAAACTCTCTGAATACAAATATTGGTGCCTGAACGTAAAAAGTCATTGAGTTGTGCTCAAACGGTGATCCGTGACGATCGCGCATCAGGTAGTTGATTAGACCTCGATCGCGCTTGTCGGTCTCGGCATCCTTGTTTGCAGTTGCAGCCTCGAGCGACTGCTCACCCTGAGTAGACACTCGGGCGGCAAAAAGTACGTCCTGGTCGCTTGCGTTTGCTCGAACCAGTTCGACCGTCACATCGGATCTAAAAATTACGTCAGACATTCCCACTAGCTTAGCTACTGGCTCGAAACCCCAGAGACAAGCCCACGCCGTGCCTAAGCAACATTGAGGATTTGGGCATAAACACTCAACTAACTGGGTTGAGTATTTTGGTACTAACCTCGAAAGTAAGCAAAGGACACCCCTTGGACAGCAGGCTCGCGATAATTGGGCTTTTAGTTATAGCCGCTTTATTTGCCGGATCCTTGTGGAAGTTAAGCACCGGCAGGGCCAAGCTGGTCAAATCCGGCAAGTTAGTTGACCTAATCAAACTGCAGGCAGAGACCCGAGGTGAGACAGTTACCTCTTTCGGCACAACCGCAACCTTGCTCCAGTTTTCAACTGAGGTTTGCAGTATTTGCGTTGCCACTTCAAGGCTCTACAAGGAATTGGAGAGCAAAATTCCAGGTCTAAAGCACATCGAGGTAGACATCACACACCGAATGGACTTGGCAGCTCACTTTTCTATCATGCAGACACCTACCACTCTGATTTTGGACAAACATGGCATGGTAAGAGCCCGCATCGGTGGAGCACCAAGACAGAACGTAATTGAGGCAGAGCTAAACAAATTAGGGGAAAAATGAAATTAGAACAATTGGATCCACGGGGCCCAAGGTTCGGTGCGGGCATTTCTTCGATACTGATGCTGATCGTGATTTATCTTTCGCTAGACCCAGCCTCTGAAGCCATTGCGCTAGGCGTGATGGGTTTCGCTGTGGTTATGTTCACATTCGGTTCCATCCTTGGTCCCGCTCGACACCCATACAGTTACCTGTACAAATACACCTTGAGAAAGTTCTTAAAGGCTCCGGCATATCTGGAGCCAGCCACCCCAGTTCACTTTGCGCAGGTCATTGGATTAGTGATTACCGGACTTGGCTTGACCCTTGGCCTTTTGGGTATTCCTTACGCCTTACCAATCGCAGCAGCGGCGGCATTTATGGCAGCTTTCGTGAACGCAGTCTTTGCTTACTGCATCGGCTGTCAGATGTACTTAGGGCTAAAGCGCCTTGGGACTATTCGCTAAAGAAATTGCTTGGCGCATAGCCTTTCGAGCTCTTGCCCTATCCCCGGCAGCGTCATATGCCAAACCAAGAGCAAACCAAGCTTTCCAATTGGTCTGATCAGCTTCTACGCCTTCACGAAACTGTTCAAAAACTTCTTGAGCAGATTCTTTTGTTGGTCTGCCACTCGGGCGAAGCTCAAACGGAAACTGTGGCCAAGCATTTTCCTTTTTTAGTTGTTCGCCTAACTTTTCGATCCGAAGCCCGAAACGCAGCTCCATAAAAATTCCCCAAAAAGCCACCGCTGGTAAAAACAGCATCAAGGAGCCGATTGCAATACCGATTGGCTCTCCAGAGCCAACAAGTGCAAAGGATCGATCGGCCACTAGCACCAAATACATCAGCACTAGAGCGCTCATAACCAGTGCGCCGAATTTAGCTGAGGTCAACTACTTTTCCTCGAGCAGGTTTAATAACCCTACGGTTAGACCAGCGCGGCCTGGGCTTTTTCGCATAGCCAGCAGCAAGCCCTGGGAGTAGACCTCGTGCGAATCAACGACGTGCTTGAAGTACAGAGTTTCGTGAGGCCCGGCCATCAAAACTTCTTGCTCTGCGTGAGCATCTTCGATTCTCAAACTTGTGATTGGCACTCCGTTGAAAACCGGGGCGGGGTTGCCTTGGGTCACCGGCTTAGCATCGCGACCTTTTCTAGCGGCTGAAATTTCTTGCGCGGTAAAAAGCGCAGTTCCAGATGGGGCGTCGAGTTTTTTGGTGTGGTGGGTTTCAATAATCTCAATTGCGTCAAAGTACTTGGCAGCTTCTGCCGCAAACTTGGTCGCTAGAACTGAGCCGATAGAGAAGTTTGGGATTACAACCACAGTGGCGCTTTTGCCAACCATTTTGTCCCTGAGAGCATCTAGTTTGTCCTTGCTCCAACCGCTGGTACCCACAAGAATCTTGATATTGTTCTGGATTGCAAAATCCACAATCGCAACCGATGCATCGGGCTTGGTCAAGTCAACCAGCAAGTCAGCTCCGATAGCTTCAGCTGGAGAGTTGTGAGAGCTAAGGGCTGAGTGAAGCTCTAGGTCTGGGTTTTGCTCGATCAAAGAAAGTGCGAGCTGACCCATTCGACCGGATGCGCCGATAACCGAGATTTTGATTGCCATGCTACAAACTTACCCAGTACCGCTTAGCGGACGAAACTTTCAAACATGGTTTCGGTCACATCGCCCACCGCAACAATTGATCGTGGCAGCTTCATTAGGTCCTGAGCTAGGGCCTGAACCTGAGAAAGTTCAACGGCTTCGAATCTTTCGATAGTTTCATCCAGGTCCATAAACTCCCCTGCCACTATCTCCGCACTTGCGAGCCGGGACATTCTGGCCTGATTAGTTTCGAACTTCAAAGCGAGTGAGCCTGAAATGTTTCCTCTGGCAAGGGCTAACTCTTCGGAGGTGATTCCGTTCTGAGCTACCTTGTCGAGCTCTGCGATCATAAGCTCGGTGACTTCCTTAGCTTTTGCTGGCGAACATCCTGCGTAAAGACCAAATGTTGCGGCGTCAGAGTAGCCCTGATTGAAGGAGTAAACCGAGTAAGCAAGTCCGCGCTTTTCTCGAATTTCTTGAAACAGTCTCGAGCTCATTCCGCCACCAAGCACAGTGTTTAGAACACCCATTGCATAACGTCTTGGGTCATCGACATACAAACCTTCGGAACCAACCATGATGTTCACTTGAGAAATTGGTCGGTGAATAACATTCAGCTTGCTGCCACGAGAAATCTTTGCAGGATTCAAAAGTCTTCTTGGTACCGGCTTAGCTTGAAGACCAAGGTCCCAGCCAGCAACAGACAGTCCTTGCTCAACGAGTTTGATTAGTTCCTGGTGGTCAACACTTCCGGCAGCGGCCACAACCAAATCCTGAGGACGGTAGTTGTTTTGGTAATGCTCCCAAACCGCAGCACGTGAAACGGCGGTGATGGTTTCGATAGTTCCGCCAATTGGTCGACCCAGTGGAT
>WLFS01000079.1 GCA_009703635.1 Actinomycetota bacterium | reverse complement strand
GCCCGCAACGACTTCACTTCTGTTCCGGTTAGAACAATGCCTGCTTCGTAGACATCTTCGATGTGATAGTCGTGACGGGCTTTACGATTGGTGGCCACAACCTGCTGGCCACGCTCTCTCGGCACGATCGACTCCTAGATTTTTAAGTAGCGACGGATCGCAAGACCCGAAGCCACCGCAGCCAACACAACGCCGGCTGCGATTAATAGCGGAACTACAAGCATGCCATCGCTGATGCTCACAAAGCTAGTAAAAGGAAGTCTTTCCGCCAGGAACCCCTGAACAAAGAACGCAACTAGGCCCAGAACTGCTCCGGCCGCCATCAGGCTTCCTATCAGTGCTGCGACAACACCCTCGAGAATAAAAGGCAATTGAATCGAGAAATTGCTTGCGCCTACCAGACGCATGATTCCTAGCTCTCTCCTTCTAGAAAAGGCCGAAAGTCGAATTGTCGTGGAGATCAGAAGAACGCTCGAAATAAGCATGAGCGATGCAATTGAAATCGCTGCAAGCGAAGCTATGTTCAGGATGTTGAAAATCTGATCAAGATAGCTGCGTTGATCCCTAACCTCTTCAACTCCAGCAAGTCCTGTAAAACTCTCAGTGATGATCTGCGACTGGTTAGGATCAAATAGATTCACCCAATAGGTCTCATTCAATTGCTCAGCCCGAACGTACTGAGCTACAGCGTTTCCAGAAAACTGCTCTTGAAAGTTTGCATAAGCCTGATCGTGATCTTCGAAGTAATACTCTTCAATAAATGGGGTCAGCGTCGGTGAATCAAGTCTTTCTTGGACTTCCTTTTTCACACCTTCAGAGGCTTCTCCCCTTGGGCAAGTTGCCTCCGGTGAAACATCAGTGCAGAGATAAATAGCCACCTGTGCTTTGTCGTACCAGTAGTTTTTCATCTGGCCAATTTGGAGTTGCAGCAGCGAGGCGGTTCCAACAAAAGTCAGGGAAATAAAAGTTACCAAGATAATGCTGATTACCATAGCGATGTTTCTGCGCAAGCCTTGGCTCACCTCAGAGAACATGAATCCAAAACGCATAACTAAGCCCGCACTCCGTAGCCGCCGCTTGTCTGGTCCCGAATTATCTGACCTTGACTTAGCTCGACAACGCGACGTTGCATCTTGTCCACAATTGAGCGATCGTGGGTTGCCATCACGACGGTTGTCCCGGCCAAGTTGATGGAGTGTAGCAGCGCCATGATTCCCTCGCTTGTGGTTGGGTCCAAGTTTCCTGTTGGCTCATCCGCTAGCAAGATTGCAGGTTTGTTCACAATCGCCCTTGCAAGTGCAACACGCTGCTGCTCACCACCAGAAAGTTCGCTCGGAAGCCGGTCTGCTTTCTCCGCTAATCCAACCAATCCCAAAACATCTGGAACCGCTTCTTGGATAAAACCTTGAGATTTTCCAATTACCTCAAGGCTGAAGGCGACGTTCTGGGCCACGGTTTTGTTTGGCAGAAGTCTAAAATCCTGAAACACCACGCCGAGCTTGCGGCGAAAGAATGGGACTCGTCTTGCCGGAAGGCCAACAAGGTTTTCCCCAAGAACATGAACGGAACCAGAGTTTGGAATATCTTCGCGAAGCATTAATCTCATGAGGCTAGATTTACCTGAACCGGAGGCACCAACTAGAAATACGAAGTCGCCTTTTTCAATCTCCAGGCTCACCTGGTCAAGCGCGGGTCTTGGGGTGCCCTTGTATTTTTTGGTGACGTTTTGAACGCTAATCATTGTGTCTCCAGCCTAAGCGGGAGATCGCATTCTCCAACGGATTCCCGCGGCTATAAATCCATCGAGTCCCCCATCAAATACCGATTGCGGGTTGTTCTCTTCGTATTCAGTTCTCAGATCTTTCACCATTTGATAAGGGGCAAGCACGTAGCTTCGCATCTGCTCTCCCCAGGATGCTTTAACATCTCCTGCTAACTGCTTTTTGGTAGCTTCTTCTTCTCGTCTGCGCACTTCCAAAAGACGTGATTGCAAAACTCTCATGGCAGCCTGCTTGTTCTGAATCTGGCTCTTCTCGTTCTGGCAACTAACAACAGTTCCCGTAGGTATGTGAGTAATTCGCACTGCGGAGTCCGTGGTATTGACCGACTGCCCACCTGGCCCCGAAGAGCGAAAGACATCAACGCGAATGTCAGCATCGGGGATCTCGATTGCTTCGGTCTGTTCAACCAGCGGGACAATTTCAACGGCTGCGAAAGAAGTTTGGCGCTTACCGGCTGCATTGAAAGGACTCATTCGAACTAGGCGATGAGTTCCTGCTTCAACCGATAATGTTCCATAGGCATAAGGGGCATCAATCTCAAAAGTGGCGGATTTGATTCCTGCGCCTTCAGCGTGGGAAATATCCAGAACTTGTACTGGGTACTTTTTCTGTTCGCAGTAGCGGATGTACATCCGCATAAGCATTTCGGCAAAGTCGGTTGCGTCATCTCCACCGGCACCGCTTCGAATAGTCACCACAGCTGAGCGGGAATCATATTCTCCGCTTAGCAAAGTCTGAATCTCTAGTTCGCTAACTAGCTTTTGAAGATCAGACAATTCTTTTTTGGCTTCGGTTTTCGTTGCGGTATCGGAGGCATCGTTAGCCATTTCAATCAAGACTTCTAGGTCATTGACTCGTGCCTCAACCGAAACAATCATGTCGAGTTTGTCCTGAGATCTGGACAAAGAAGATGTGATTTTTGAGGCTCGATCTGGGTCGTCCCAGAGGTTCCCAGCTGAAGCCTGCTCGCGCAGCGAATCTACTTCCAACTGCAATGCAACTGGGTTTATGACTTCTTTGATGGTTGCAAACAGTTGCCGAAGCGACTTGATTTCAGTAGCTAGATCTAGTTCCGACATGATTTCACAAGTCTAAGTCAGGAGCATAATTGTCAGGTGCCCGCAATCACCAAGGACTTCAAGATATCGAGCTTGAACTTTCCAGTCTTCACCCCTTCACTGCTGTTTGGCATCGGCGAAGGTAGCCTTCTTCCAATCATTCCTGCCAGTGCTCAGGCGCTTGGAGCGAGTCTTTCGACCGCAGGAATCATCACTGGACTCGTAATGGTCGGAACATTGGTAGCAGATATTCCTGCAGCCAGACTTATCAACTCCATCGGAGAACGTAAGGCAATGCTCTCCGCTGCAGCAGTTGGAAGCGTTGGAGTACTCGTCTCTTTGTTATCAACGAGTTTGTGGATGCTGG
>WLFS01000078.1 GCA_009703635.1 Actinomycetota bacterium | reverse complement strand
TTCAGTGAGCAAGGTGCAGCCACCCGAAGATCCACTAGCCGATTTGATATTCGCGCTGGATATCAAAGATGCCGGCGGAGCAAGAACTAAAGAGGATATCTTTATTGGTCCATCACAATGGATGCCTCACGGAAGAGTCTTCGGCGGTCAAGTGCTGGCGCAATGCCACGTGGCTGCAACCAGAACCGTCGACCCCGAGCGTGTGCTTCACTCACTTCACGGTTACTTCTTGCGACCAGGAGATATCGATCTTCCAATTACCTTTTCAGTGGACCGCCTGAGGGATGGAAGATCATTTTCGACAAGAAGAGTCCAGGCCTATCAAAAAGGCGAGCCGATCTTTTCAATGATTGCCTCTTTTCAGTCTGAGAACCCAGGGCTGACACATCACGAACAAATGCCGGAAGGAATGACTCAGCCGGAGGACCTTCCATCGGCTGCAGAAGTTCTTGGAGCAATCCCACATCCAGTTGCACAGTACTGGGCTAAAGCTCGGCCGTTCGATTTACGACATGTTCAATCGCCGATCTACTTCGAAGTAAAGGGTGAAGCGGTAGCCCACCAAGCTGTTTGGCTAAAGGCCATTGGAACCTTGCCAGCGTCGCAGACCCTGCACCAGGCAGCACTTGCCTATGCATCAGATTTCACGCTTCTAGAAAGCATTTACCGCCGGCACAAGATCTCTTGGGCCAAACCAGGACTGAAAACTGCGAGCCTAGATCACGCGATGTGGTTTCATGCTCCAGCAAAAGTGGATGACTGGATGCTCTACGTTCAAGAATCCCCGGCAGCTCAAAACAGCCGCGGCTTAGCAATTGGAAAGATTTTCAGCAGAGACGGAGTACTGCTCGCAACGGTTGCTCAGGAAGGTATGGTCCGAGTTCCTGATGGACCGATTTCTAGTCTCTTGTCAGTCTTCGGTAGGTAGAACGATGAGGCTTGGCAGCCTCGGGGCCTAGACGCTCAATCTTGTTTGCCTCATAAGAATCGAAGTTTCCTTCGAACCAGTACCAATTATCTGGATCGGCATCGGTGCCTTCGTAAGCCAAGATGTGAGTTGCAACTCGGTCCAAGAACCAACGATCGTGTGTGATCACCACGGCGCAGCCTGGAAATTCCAACAGAGCATTCTCCAAAGAACCAAGAGTTTCAACATCTAGATCGTTTGTTGGCTCATCCAGTAGAAGAAGGTTTCCACCCTGCTTCAATGTCAGAGCAAGGTTCAAACGGTTTCTCTCACCACCGGAAAGCACTCCAGCAGGCTTTTGCTGATCTGGACCCTTGAAACCAAAAGCTGCAACATACGCTCGAGATGGCATTTCTACTTGACCAACCTGGATGTAATCAAGTCCTCCAGAAACTACCTCCCAAAGACTCTTGTCAGGATCAATTCCGGAGCGGGACTGATCAACGTATGAGATCTTCACAGTCTCACCAATTTTAAGTTCGCCACCGTCAAGTTTTTCCTCACCCATGATCATCTTGAACAAAGTTGACTTACCGACACCGTTAGGTCCGATAACTCCAACAATTCCATTTCTAGGAAGTGTGAAGGAAAGATCGGAAATTAGAGTTCGGTCGCCAAATTTTTTGACCAGTGATTTGGCTTCCAAAACAATGTTCCCAAGTCTTGGGCCAGGTGGAATTTGAATCTCTTCAAAATCTAGCTTTCTGGTCTTGTCAGCCTCAGATGCCATTTCCTCATACCTTGCAAGACGAGCCTTGGATTTGGTCTGTCTTGCCTTCGAGGAAGATCTAACCCACTCGAGTTCATCGGAGAGGCGCTTAGCCAACTTGGCATCTTTCTTGCCAGCAACTTCTAAACGTTCCTGTTTTTTCTCAAGGTAAGTCGAGTAGTTGCCCTCGTATGGATAAGCCCTGCCTCGATCGAGCTCAAGTATCCACTGCGCAACGTTGTCTAGGAAGTACCTATCGTGCGTTACAGCTAGCACCGCACCTGGATACTTAGCCAAGTGCTGCTCAAGCCAAAGCACACTCTCTGCGTCCAAGTGGTTAGTTGGCTCATCGAGAAGTAATAGGTCAGGTTTTTCAAGAAGTAATTTACAAAGTGCAACTCGGCGCTTTTCTCCTCCAGAAAGATTAGCTACCGGAGTATCCCCTGGAGGACAGCGCAGTGCGTCCATGGCTTGTTCGAGTTGTGAATCCAAATCCCACGCGTCAAGGTGGTCAATTTGTTCCTGAAGAACACCCATCTCTTCCAAAAGAGTGTCGTAGTCAGCATCCGGGTTGGCAAGCTCCGCGGAGATTTCATTGAATCGATCAAGCTTGGCCTTGGTTTGGTGGACTGCCTCTTCAACGTTTCCAAGAACAGTTTTTTCCTCATTTAGCTTTGGCTCCTGCATCAAGATGCCAACTGTGAACCCTTCGCTCAATCGGGCCTCACCGTTAGATGGAGAATCAAGCCCAGCCATAATCTTTAGAACTGAGGATTTACCAGAACCATTTGGGCCAACCACGCCAATTTTGGCTCCAGGAAGAAACGCCAGTGTCACGTCATCGAGGATGAGCTTGTCGCCGTGTGCCTTGCGGGCTTTTATCATCTGGTAAATAAACTCGGCCATTAGGTTTCCTCATTCGTCGGTGTCAAAAAAATGACACCCTCTCTGCTCAAGCGTGCTGTGGATAAGTTTATCCGACAATGATTGGTCCTTCTTAGAAGGCCTCGTCTCATATACACATTGAGCAGAGAGGGTCTCTTACGACTAGGCGCTTAGGGGGAAGGTGCCCAGCCGAGTCTTAGTTATCGACTTTTTGCTCCAACAAGTGCGCTTTCAGAATCCAGCTCGTTTTCCTCAGGCTCGTCATCCTCCGGGTCTTCGCGGACTAAGACAGTTCGGGAAAACTGTGTAGTCCCCCAAACTAGATCGTGGCCCAGGCAATCGGCTTCGATCTCAACAGATGTGCCGCTTCGCTCTCCGTTATCCCAATCGCGGACCTTTAGCCGTCCGGAAACCACAATGCGATCTCCCTTTGAGATAGAGGATGCGCTGTTTATTGCTAGCTGCCTGAATGAGTTGATGGTGAACCAGTTGGTTTCCCCGTCTACCCAGATCTTCTTTGTTCTATCGAAGCGACGCTTGGAGGAAGCTAATCGAAATGAGGTGATTGGCAAACCCTCTTGAGTGACTAGGTGCCGGGGTGTGGTTGCCACTAGGCCCGATACCGTGAAGCTTTCTGACATTACTTACCT
>WLFS01000077.1 GCA_009703635.1 Actinomycetota bacterium | reverse complement strand
TGGATACCTATTACTACGATTCGATCGGTGGCTGCAAGCTCAATGCCCTCGGCAACGGCTGCTCTAAAGGCTGGGCCGTCTTGAATCACGTGATCGGCAGCGAAAGAACCAATAATCACATCAGGCTCACGCCTTGCCAAAATTGCCGCCGCGAGTGCAATGGCCGCAGTGGAATCCTTAGGGCTGTCCTCAATAACTAGATTTGCAATCGAAAGCTTAGGCAGCTGAGCCTTGACGGCCTCCTCGTGGGCTGACCCAGTGACAATCATGGTTCGGTCCACGGTAGTAATAGGTGTCACTCGATCCCAGGTGTCTTGCAATAAGGTCTGGCCAGAGCCGGTTAGGTCATGCAAAAACTTAGGAGCCGAAGCTCGAGAAAGTGGCCAAAGCCTGCTTCCGACGCCACCGGCAGGAATGATTGCGTGAAAGCGGTCGATAGGTTTTCTGGGATTATTCATGACAATAAAAACCCTAGCCCACCCTCGATGCTTGAGCGAGTCCCCAATATTTGGGCGTTAGACTTTATTTCAAAGCAAATTCGCGCCCGAGGAGGGTTCAGTGCCAACAATGCCAGCAGGGACCCTTTACCGAGGAAAAGTCGGTATGTGGTCCTGGGTTCTGCATCGAATTACCGGTGTTGCCATCTTCTTCTTCCTGCTAGTTCACGTTCTCGACACGGCTTTGGTTCGAGTAAGCCCAGCGGCCTACAACGTGGTTATCGCCACCTATAAGACACCTCTTATTGGGTTGGCGGAGCTGGGACTAGTGGCAGCAATTTTGTACCACGGCCTAAACGGAATTCGAATTACTTTGATTGATTTTTGGAGCAAAGGTGCCAAATACCAGAACCAGATGTTCTGGGTCGTCATGGCAATCACCATTGTGCTCTTTGCAGCTTTTGCCCCCCGTCACCTTATGAACGTCTTTGGTTAGGAGGAGAAGAAAATGTCAGTATCTATTGAAATTCCTAACTCCCCTAGGTCCCGTAAGGCCGCCAACTGGGAAAAGTATGGCTGGATTTACATGCGCGTTTCTGGTCCACTACTTATTGTTCTGATCTTTGTTCACCTGATCTCTAACCTCGTTGTTCCAGACGGGGGCGTCAAGGCCATCGACTTTGCTTTCGTGGCGGGCAAGTGGGCCACTCCGTTCTGGCAGTGGTGGGATCTTGCGATGCTTTGGCTGGCTCTGCTTCACGGAACCAACGGCATGAGGACAGTTATAAATGACTACACCGAACGGGAAGGAGTTAGGAAAACTTTGGTTGTATCCCTCTGGGGAGTGTGCTCAGCGCTAATAATTCTTGGCACCTTGGTTATCTTCACTTTTGATCCATGCCCCGTGGGATCTCCAGTAGATCTCTTGCCTTCATTTTGTCCAGCAGTAACCCAGTAAGGGAAAATTAATTGCCTCAGAACGAACACGGAACTAACACGCACTATCACCAGCACGATATCGTCATTGTTGGTGCCGGTGGCGCAGGCATGCGTGCGGCAATTGAAGCAGGTCCCCACCTCAAAACTGCCGTAATCTCGAAGCTGTTCCCAACTCGCTCGCACACTGGAGCAGCCCAAGGTGGAATGGCTGCAGCACTTGCAAACGTCGAAGAAGATAACTGGGAATGGCACACCTTCGACACCGTCAAGGGTGGCGACTACCTGGTTGACCAAGACGCCGCCGAGATCTTGGCCAAAGAATCAGTTCAGGCCGTTATTGATCTTGAGAACATGGGCCTTCCTTTTAACAGAACTCCAGATGGCAAGATCGATCAGCGCCGCTTCGGAGGTCACACCAGAGATCACGGAAAAGCTCCGGTAAGACGTTCTTGCTACGCAGCCGACCGCACCGGCCACATGATCTTGCAGACTCTTTACCAAACTTGTGTAAAGCTCGGCATCGAATTCTTCAACGAGTTCTATGTTTTAGATCTAGTAATGACCGAGTACAACGGCGAACAGCGCCCATCGGCCGTAGTTGCATTCGAGCTGGCAACAGGAGATATTCACGTATTCCAGGGCAAGTCAATTGTGTTTGCAACCGGTGGTTTTGGAAAGATCTACAAGACTACCTCTAACGCACACACCCTAACTGGAGACGGTGTTGGCATCATCTGGCGCAAGGGCTTGCCACTTGAGGACATGGAGTTCTACCAGTTCCACCCAACCGGTCTTGCCGGTCTTGGCATCTTGCTTTCTGAAGCTGCTCGAGGTGAGGGGGGAATCCTTCGAAACGCATCGGGTGAGAGATTCATGGAGCGCTACGCGCCGACGATTAAAGACCTAGCACCAAGAGACATGGTTGCTCGTGCAATGGCGAACGAAGTTCGCGAAGGAAGAGGAGCAGGGCCTAACAAGGACTACGTTCTTTTGGATCTAACTCACCTACCTCCAGAGGTAATCGACGCAAAGCTTCCAGACATTACTGAGTTTGCAAGAACCTACCTCGGTGTTGAGCCTTACACCGAACCCGTTCCGGTTTTCCCAACCGCTCACTACGCTATGGGTGGAATTCCGACCAACATCAAAACTGAAGTTCTTTCGGACAACGACACCGTTGTTCGCGGACTATTTGCTGCTGGTGAGTGTGCCTGTGTTTCGGTGCACGGTGCTAATCGTCTTGGAACTAACTCGCTACTTGACATTAACGTGTTCGGAAAGCGCGCTGGAATTTACGCGGTTGAGTATGCACGCGAGGCTGATTTTGTCCCTGTTCCAGAAAACGCCATCAGTGATGTCGAGAAGTTACTGGCGATTGCCCGCAACTCAACTGGAACCGAGAAGGTTGCTGTACTCCGCAAGGAGCTACAGGACACCATGGACAAAAACGCGCAGGTTTACCGCACTGAAGAGTCGCTAAATGAGGCGCTGGATAAGATCGCGGAGCTTCGCACCCGCTACCAGAACATTCAGGTTCAGGACCGCGGAAAGCGCTTCAACACTGATTTGTTGGAAGCAATCGAGCTTGGTTTCTTGTTCGATCTTTCTGAAGTTTTGGTAATGACCGCTCGCGAAAGAAGAGAATCCCGCGGTGGTCACTTCCGTGAGGACTACGAGACTAGAAATGATGAGAAGTTCATGGGTCACTCAATGGCCTACAAGCTAGACAAGACTCCGGCAAAGCCTGGAGAAGACATTCGAGTGGACTGGAAGCCAGTGACCGTAACCAACTACCCAGCGATGGAGCGTAAGTACTAATGGCTGATGAAATCAAG
>WLFS01000076.1 GCA_009703635.1 Actinomycetota bacterium | reverse complement strand
AGTTCAAGGTCGTTCTCTGAGCGCTTTAGCTCTAGCTCAAGATCACCGACTCTGTTTCTCGCATCAATGAGGTGATCTGATAGCGCCAAGGCTCTCTCGTTTGCCTCCGAGATAGCTGTTGCCGAAAGTAACTTGGCTTTATCGCCTGCGTTTCGCACCAGAGACAGATCAATCTCAACAAGCTCCAATAGCCATTTTTGATCCTGAAGGTTAGCCTTCACTACTTCTTCTTCCCTGAACGCTCATGGACCACGGGTCTGTTGAAATTTGACTGACAACGAAGCTGACTTCTGGAATCAGTTTGGAAAGAGTGATCTCGGTTGGCTTTAGCCAAAGACTCTCTGCCGCGAAATGAGAGATGTCAATTAGTGCCAGCGGATTGGCTGGGTCTGATACTGCATCTAGAGCAACGTGATGCCTTAGATCGCTGGTAATAAAGAGGTCGGCTCCGGATTGCGCGGCAGCAGTTATGAAGCTATCTCCGGCTCCCCCAACAACGGCAACGGTTTCAATCATCCGATTCAAATCCCCAGCTACCCGAACAGGAGCATGTGTGTCGGGAAGGCAAGAGGCAACAAACTTCGCGTAATCAGAAAGTGACTGAGGGCTCTTGAGTTTTCCAATTCGGCCATGGCCAATTCCATCCCCAGTAGCAATCAGTGGCTTGGTTTTAGCTAGCCCTAGCTGTTGAGCCAATATGTCAGATACCCCATCCACGACTATGTCGGCGTTGGTGTGAGCCGAGTAAACGGCAATCGAGTTTTTGACGGCGAACGAAACCAGTTCTCCCTTGAGCTGATCTTCGCTTAGGAAGTTAACACCCTTGAGCAAAAGCGGGTGGTGAGAAATCACTAGTTCACAGCCGAGTTGTTTTGCTTCTGAAAGAACCTCAAGTGTCACATCAACGCAGAGTAGGGCCTTTGTGATGGCCTGGTTCGCGTTTCCTGTTGTAAGGCCCGGGCGATCCCATTCTTCGGCCCCAGAAAGCGGCCAGAGCGACTCAAAGGTTCCAAGCAGGTTCGAAAGCGGTAGCGGCATCGGTTTACGCCGTAGCGTCAAGGAATTCCTTGAGCTCCTGGCGTCTCTGATCTAGCTCAGCGAGGTTTCGCTCTTGCTTCCTAATTCTTGGAATTCCCAGAACTATCGGTAGCAGCGCAGCTAAGCCAAAGGCCATCGCAATACCGATGCTTGATCCGGCAAGATCAAAGATTTCAGGAGTGAAATCTCCTAGGTATCCAGTCCAGCTAGAAAGCTGCGGTCCGCCGTTTAGGTATCCAAAACCAAGAGCAACCGCTAGCAAGAATCCAAGGGCATTGACGAAGTTGAATTTTCCGTAGAAACCATATTCACGTGTTAGTGAAACCTCGTGATATCCGCGAGTTCTAGCAAGTGCATCAGAGACAAAAATTCCAGCCCAGGCTGCAGCTACTACCCCGGTAAGAAGCACTAGCTCAAGCACTGACTCATGCAGAGTCGATGCCGCCACGAAATAACTTGGAACCAGCACGGAGGCGATTATCAGTGCCGAAACTAGAAGGGCTGCCACCCAACCCGGAATCTTCACGATTCCGATTAGGTTCCCCGATAGCGAGTAAAGCGAAGCGGTAATC
Organism: Actinomycetota bacterium; assembly: GCA_009703635.1. Next base: position 1,662 of record WLFS01000076.1, on the reverse strand, counting down.
AAGTGAAGAATCGATAGCCCAACAGCCACTACAAAGATCACAAAGACCCAAACTGGGGCCGAGACTGCGACAGTTGCCAACACCTCAGCGCTGAATGAAGCGCTAATGCTGTCTTCGGCCATGAATAGCCATAGCAAACCAAGAGCACCTGTAATCAGTGGGAGGAAGAGAGTTGAAACAAAACTTAAGAAAAAGACCTTGGACCCTGGCGTTTGCGCCGGCAGCTTCCTAGCAAAATCTCCAGAGACAGAAAGTACCGCAAACCCGAGAAGGGCAATTGCAAAAAGACCAAGGTCAATTAGTCCAGGGGTTGAAATGGGCTCGAGAGTTGCAATATCTTGCAGGGAATAAGTACTGGCTACAAAGTAGACAAATGTTCCGATTCCAATTACACCTACAGCTGCCGTCACCTGCTGAAGGCGCAGAACACCCTGGCCTCCAAACGCGGAGACAACTGCAGCGATAACAATCATGGGGATTAGAACAAACAAAGAAGCGGTAAATTCACCCGGGAAGATCAATTGCTCGGCAATGGCGGTAAACCACGGTTGATTGAAAATCAGCGGTGAGACAATTCGTGCAGCAAAGTACACAAAAGCAGCGGCCCAGAACAGTTTTGCAAAAAGCATGAGTGTTGCAGGCAACGAATTACCCCAGACACCAAAAGCCGCTCTTGAAACAATCGTTAGTGAACTAGATGCTCGAACCGAAGCCATGGAACCAACAGCTGCCATAAATGAAGTAATAACCAGAACAGCAGCTAGCAATACAACCGATTGAGCCAACGATGCTCCAGCGTCTTTGATCACAGCTGCAATAACCAGCGCCAGCGGTGATGCAGCAATCGCAAGCCAGGACCAGCTAAGAGCTAATGACGTTCGAGTTGGGCCGGAATGATCTTCATCATCTCCGTCAATCTGATTTTCGCTCTGCTCTATGAAATCTTCTTCAACAGGAGCAGAAACCGGTGCTGGTTCAGGTGTGCTAGAACTATTCGAGGAAAGTTGAGTAATAGAGTCAACTTTGGCAACTAAGGTTGTTTCGATTTCGGGTGCAGTTGCAACTTCTGCATAGCTGGCATTGAGCTCAGCCACAATGTCTTCGATTCGCTCTGCAGACGGCACTTGCTGGGAAGAAACAGCGGGCGCATCCTTGACAGGTTCACTAATGGTTGGCTCTGGTCTCACTGTCGCAACAGAAGCAAATATGTCGACCGATGGCGTTGGTGCAATTGGCTCGGCAGGAGTTATCGGTGCTGCTGGATCTTGGAATGAGAACGAATCAACAGGCGCTGGTTCAGTCGCCGCATGCATCTGAGCTTCAAGTTTCCACTTCGAAAGCTCTAGAGCGTCTTCTTGACGCAGTTTCGATTGTTCCTCGATTAGGTTCATTGCCGACATTAGGCCATTTGGCTGAAGCTGAAGCTCGGCAATTTTTGCATTCAGCTCAGCATCTGGCATGGCCTTGGGAGCCGGGGGGTTTTGTTGAAACATAGCCAAATCCTATCCCCGCTAATTCAAATGGTCGCTATCTGTGGGCCCTACCGGGCTCGAACCGATGACATCCACGGTGTAAACGTGGCGCTCTACCAACTGAGCTAAAGGCCCTCAAACATGCGCCATAAGGCAACTACAAAACTCTACTACAAAGCCGCTAGAGCCT
>WLFS01000075.1 GCA_009703635.1 Actinomycetota bacterium | reverse complement strand
TTTCAACGGTGGCTTCATTCAAAGCCCAGGTTCGGTATACCTCTTTACCGTCTAGCTTCACGGAAACATCTATAGTCAAACGCTCTTTCACTAGGTAGTCTTTGGCAACGACCCTGGCCATGGTTGAACTCATCTCGTTTTTCTCACTCTCGGCCAAAAAGCCAACGTGACCCAAGTTGATTCCAAGCAGTGGTGTCTGAGATGCCCGGACAAGCTCTGCAGCTTTGAGAATTGTTCCATCTCCCCCAAGCACCACGGCAAGTTCGAGATCGGATTCTTGGACATCTTTACCCAGCTCAAGAATTGATTCCGCGGATAAGTTGCTTTCTGTCTTTGCATGGGCGAGGGTTTCAGTACGTTCCTGGTGATCCATCACAGGAGTAATTCCGGCTTTTAGAAGTGCTTCGGCGCATTCCAACGTTGCAGAAAGGGCTTCTTTACGAGCGGTATGGGAAACCAGCAGAACAAGTCTCTGATTCGTCATTTGCTCTCCCTGGCCAGTTGCTCAATTCTCTCAGTCCATTTTGACCGATTTGGAGCTTCTGAAGTACTAATCCAAATCAGGTACTCAATGTTCCCGTGAGTTCCAGGCAATTCAGACCGCTCTAATCCAAGCATTCCAAGGCCTAACTCGTGGCAACAATCCACAACTTGCTTGATTGCGGAGGCTCTCAATCTGTGATCTGAGACCACACCGGAGGCGCTCAAAGACTGCTTTCCCACCTCAAATTGAGGCTTTATAAGTAGTACAAAATCCGCCTTTGGGGCAAGTGCCGCAAGTGCCGGAAGAACCAGAGTCAAAGAGATAAAGGATAGATCGGCTACCACTAGGTCGATTTCCAGATTCTTGTCATCGGTTAGTTCACGAAGCTCCCCTAGGGTTACTTCACGAGCGTTGATGCCTTCGAAGGATTGAACTCTTGGGTTGTTTATCAACTCGGGAGCAAACTGTTCGTGTCCCACATCGATTGCAACAACTCTGGCAGCACCGTGGCGAAGTAAAACATCAGTAAATCCGCCGGTAGATGCCCCAACGTCAAGACAGGTTTTGCCTACTACCTCGAGAGCCCCAAAAGCATCTAAGGCTCCTTTGAGCTTGAGTCCTGCGCGCGAGACATACTCATCGGCTGGAATGATTGTGATTTCACAATCCATCGCAACGGACGAACTGGGTTTAGTGATTTCTTTTGTGCCGATTAGCACGCGCTTGGCTTTGACTAGGTCAGCTGCGTGACCGCGGGATCTTGCTAGACCGCGCTCAACAAGCAATAAATCGATTCTTAGATTACTCAGAGTCTTGTGGCCTTGAGTCGGCAATCATGGCCTCTAGCTTCTGCCGAATAATCTCGAACGCAGCGCTCTGCTGATCAAGTGGCAACTCGCGAGTCTTTGCAATTTCGCCCGAGAGATTATCTAGTAGTTCTGACATGCTTTCCTCATTCCTTGCCTAAAGCCTATTCGTAAAGTGCGCTTTCTACATCGAGCAAATGTATCGGCGTTCCGCAGTCCCAGATGGTCAGGCAGGCCGCCTTCAAAGCATCAAGTGACTTAGGGTCGCCATAGATAACAACTACTTTTTCTCCCAGCAGCTCAACTTCAACATCCCCGAGTTTGTAGCCACGCTTGGTCTTGGAGGGGGCGCGATAATCACTTCGCAAATCCTTCAGAGTTTCGAGAATGTATGTAGGTCTAGAGTCGGGCTTTGCAGCCAGAAGCTCTTTGCGGGTTGTGACTCCGGTCATAACCAGAGCTGAACCAAGACCTGCTTTGTTGGCTCCTGCAACATCCGTGTCTAGGCGATCTCCAACGTAGATCGCACTCTTGGCTTCAAATTTGCGCATCGCTGTTTCAAAAATTGCCCGCTCAGGCTTGCCTGCAACAACAGGAAGCTGGCCAACTGCGGTGTGAACGGCGGAAACTAAAGTGCCATTGCCTGGAGCCAAACCTTTTTCGCGAGGAATGGTCCAGTCTTGATTTGTCGCGACCCACTTAGCTCCACCTTGAATTGCGTAGCTTGCCTCAGCCAAATTGTTCCAACCAACCTCAGGGGCAAAACCTTGAATGACGGCCGCCGGCTTGTCATCGCTAAGTGAAACCAGTTCAAAGCCTGCAGCTTGGACCTCAAAGCGAAGTCCTTCTCCTCCCACAACTAAAACTTTTGAGCCTTTGGGGATCATTGTGGCAAGTAGCTCAACTCCAGCTTGTGCGGAGGAGATCACATCGTCATTGGATAGCTCGATACTAAAACCACGCAGTTGATCTGCGATGGTTTCAGGCTTTCGTGAAGAGTTGTTGGTGATGTAGCCAACCTTGATCCCAGTTGAACTAATGGCAGTAATCGATTCAACCGCTTCCACAATCGCATTTTTGCCCTCGTAGATAACTCCGTCAAGATCCAGTAGCAAAGTTTCAAACTGATCGAAAATCTTAGCGGCCACGCGGCGCGCTCCTGCCGGCTTTTCCGGGACCGTCAGAGCCACGGTTTGATTTGCCAGTTCCACGGTTTTCGAAAGGTTTTCTTTCAAAGGATGGTCTTGGCTTGTCCGTTGGATCGAATTTTGGACGATCGGCGAACTTTGGAATTTCGATTTCTTCAACAATTTCTAGAACATCATCTGGTTTACCGGCCAGAGCAATCTCGGCTCGCTGGGCCAAATCCGCCCACTTCTTGGCATCTTCTGCTCTTCCAAGAATCTCAAGGGTGTTAGCGTAAGCGCGAAATAGCGGTGGTGAGTAGTCAAAGACCTTTGCTGGGTTCAGCTCAGGAATTTCAAGCTCTGATAGGGCAAGTTCGTTTTCCCCAAGATCCAAGCGCGCTCCGCTGGTGGCAATGGCAAGGTTCACCCGAACCGCAGGGGTAAGTGTTTTTCTGTCGGCTTCTCTTGCCATTTTCAGAGCTCTATCTGGTCGGTTCATGCCGCGCTCGGAATCAACAATTAGCGGAAGCTGGTCGTTGGAACCTGAAATTCTGCGGTGAGCCAGTAGCTCACGAAGAGCCAGTGGGTAGTCCCCCACGGTGTAAGCGGTGACGCCTACGGTTTCTCGAACCACCGCTATTCGGCCAGCTCTTCGAGCAGCCGACAGTGCGTGCTTATGAGCTAGCTCTGGGTCCTGATCAATCAGTAATGAGACCATGGCCAGATGCCTGGCAACCATTTCGGCATTTTCAGGCGTAAGGGTCTTGAGCTGAACCCGGACCACCATATCAACATCGTTTGGGGTGATTGATTCAGGAATTAGTGGGGATTTTTCACGATTTGGATCACGCTGCATCTCCACTCGCTGCTGCCAGATCGGCCGCTCACCCTGATCTTGTCTT
>WLFS01000074.1 GCA_009703635.1 Actinomycetota bacterium | reverse complement strand
TACCCACACTCCGATCGAAGCCGGTCCGGCGGATGATGAGCTCGAAAGCGAAGGATGTCTTTCTTTCCCAGGTGAAAGATTCGCCCTCAAACGAGGCGAAAGCGTAATCGTTGAAGGCGTCGATCTAGAAAACAAACCAGTGCGTATTGAAGCAGAGGGTTGGTTTGCCAGAGTGTTCCAGCACGAGTTTGATCACCTCAATGGAATCATCTACGTAGACAAGCTGGAGTTTGAATCCAGAAAAGAAGCTTTTGAAGTTATGGAGCAGTTGGGCTGGAACAAACCTGGGGTTTCCTGGTTGCCTGGCACTGACAATCTAGAAGACTAGAAAAACATTCTAAATAAAGCTGCAATAGCGGCCGCAACAATCACAACCACCACAAAAGGGACCCGTAGGTAAAAAAGCAATCCTGCAAGAGCCAAAGCAGGCACTCTCGCGTCAATTGATATTCCTGCAGTGGAGACAAAGGTCTGAACACCTACCAAACCAGCCAGCAAAGCAACCGTTAGTAGTCCCGCCAGCTCTTTAATTCTTGGGTTGGAGACGAATCTTTCTGGAACCAGATAGCCAAACAGCTTCCAGGAGTAAACCAAAGCGCTGGATAACAAAACTGCTGACCAAAGAGTCATTTTTTTCCACCCCGCATTCCAAATAGCCAAAAGCCAACAGCCAAGAGTGCTGTCAGCAATACCGGCACCCCGGCTGGCAGAACCGAGGAGAGCGAAATTGCAACAAAGGCTGAAGCAACGGCTAAAGCCAAGAACTTGGACTGACTAAGGCGTGGCCAAATCAGTCCCAGAAAGGCCGCCCCAGCAGCTGCATCAAGGCCCCAGTCGGTTGGATTGCCAATCTGGGAGCCAAGTATTGCACCCAAAAAAGTAAAGAAGTTCCAGAACACAAACACAGCGATACCTGTGAGCCAAAACCCCAGTCGCTCGTGCTTGCGATCTGGTTCTCCAAGCAAGGAAACGGCATTCGACTCGTCGATGGTCAACTGGGCTGCCACCGGCATAATCAGCCCGCGCACTGACAACACAGGATTCATGCGGATTGCATAGAAACCGTTTCTAACCCCCAGCAGCCAAGCAGACAAAATAGCCGGCACCACGCCCGCTCCGGTGGCTATAACTCCGATAAACGCGAACTGACTACCCCCGCTAAACATCAAAAGACTCAGCGCCATGGTTTGCCAAAGATCTAGCCCGGCTGAAACCGAGAGCGCTCCGAAAGATATTGCATAGACGCCGGTTGCGAAACCCACCCCTAGAGATACCGCAGTGATCGACTGCTGCTTACTAGACATCTAGTAGCCCCGATCGATTCATGGCCACTACTAGCTCAACCGAACTTGATACCGGTAAGCGTGGAACTAGTGCATTCAAAGAATCTATATCGAACTTTTCGATCTTTGCTAAATCCGATGACTGCCAAACGGTCTTTAGCTTTTTTACGCTACTGGAGAGCTTCTGGGGCAATTCATCTACTAATCTCACAAAATTTAAATCGACCGCGCGATAAGCAGGTTGTGACAAAACCAGCTCCCAAATAGCACTAAGCGAATAAGCAGTTACGCCAGTAGTGGCTTTGGATACGGCAGCCACTAAGTCCTGGGCGCCTTGGTCAACTGAAACAACATCAAAGATTCCTTCCTGCAGAGCATCAAGCAGCAAATCAGGTTGCGCAAATGCGGCAGTCAAAACCGCCGGTGGGGCCTGCTTTGGGCCAATCAAGTTTCTGAGACTTGAGTAGAAACTTACCCCTGCACCAGAAAAGAGCCTTTGATCTATTACTAAAACGTCAATTAGAGATTGCTCGATTGCCTCAAGGTCATCTGTTGATCCATCGGAATCAAACACAACTTCAAACTCAGGTTCTGAGGCTAGGACCAGCTTTCGGCCTAATCGAACATCAGAGTCCGTATCAAGCAAGCCAATGCGAATAGTGGAAGGCATTTAGGATGCGGAGTCCAAATTGACGCCAATTCCCGTTGCGGGGAACATTGCAGAGACCGTGAATCCAATTCCAACCACACGCTGCACCTCTAGCGAGCCACCATAGCTCTCTGCTCGTTCACGCATAGCTGTGAGTCCAGGTCCCGAGACTTTATCCAAGAGTGTGTCTAGGTCGTCTTTGGCTTCGTAAGGCAAAGGCAAGCCATTGGGACCTAAGGACGCGCGCCTGAGAATTTCGACCCCATTGTCCTTGATCATTACCTGCAAACCATTTTCAAGCCAGGAAATCTCAACGGCAGCCCTGGTGCCTTTTGGATTGTGCTGTTTAACGTTTTTCAGTGCCTCGAAGATAATTCGGAAAATCGTCAGCTCAGCCGACGGATCTAACGCGAACCGCTGCCCAAAATGAGAGATAGAGACATCAAGCCCGTTTTCTCTCATGCTGATAGCTAGTGACTCAAGATCTTCTAGGGTTGGTGGCTTGACGGAAGATGTAGTGCCTCGGTTGAGCATGTCGAAAAGCCTTCGCAGTTCGGTGTGGGCACTTCGGGCGCTATCCAGTACTTTCTCTAGAGCTCGAAGACCTGCATCTGGATTTGCCTTTGCTGAGTAGATGCCGCCTTCAGCATTGGTGATTACTGAGGAAAGTTTCTGTACCACGTTTTCATTGATATCTCTGGCAATTTCAAATCTCTTGGATTGCTCGGATACCTCAATGGAAAGTTTCAGCTGTTTTTCTTCATAGACAAGTCGGTCGATTTCTGTACCAACGTGCACCATACGGGTCATAAGAAGCTGACCCAAAATCCAAGAAAGCGATACCAAGCTAAGTGCCAGTAAGGCCAGAGTTAGGAAAATGACAACTCGACCAATTTCGCCAAGTTGGATCGTTCCACCAAACAAAGCCAGGTTAATCGTCGGGTTAAATCCAACGTTCGCGGCAAACACCAAGCCGCCAAAAACGGCAACCACGAAGTTAATTTCACGCCAGGGCTTTGGGCGAAAAGCTCCAACCACAAAAGCTAGAAGCACAATTCCGATTGATCCAAAAATTGGAAGCAGGGTAAAGCTAACCTGGACAACGCTTGCCACAAGCACAAGTGCCGAGGCTAGAAAACTCAGTTTTCGAACAAATAGAAAGCTTGCGGCTATTGCAAGTGAGCCAAGCATGGCCATAATGCCTTGCGTGGCAAGATCAAGCCCACCAAGGGTAAGAAAGACAAATGCCGTCAGAGCAACTTCTGGAAGCCAGTTTCTGTTTTGGATCCACCGAATCACCGGGACCTCCTGAAAGTGGCCATTTTGTCGCTAAAAATAACTGGCTCCCCGGCTTGGACTCGAACCAAGAACCTATCGGTTAACAGCCGATT
>WLFS01000073.1 GCA_009703635.1 Actinomycetota bacterium | reverse complement strand
CGGGTAATCGGGCGAAGCGGCAGAACAGCAAAGGCTCTTCGCACACTCGTCAACGCTCTTGCCGATGGCAAGAAGATTCGCGTTGATGTGGTGGACAGCGATTTCTAGCAAAACCAAACTGCGGGTTGGCCGACTGGTCAAAGCCCACGGTTTGAAAGGCGCCATCAAGCTCGAGTTATACACCGACAGCCCGGATCAGCGCTTCAAGCCAGGTCAGGTTCTAGAACTCCAGGTTCCAGAAACTTCCGAGTGGTTTGGCAAAACAATCAAGGTCCTCGAGCTTCGCTTCTATAACCAATCTCCAGTTTTGTTTCTTGAGGGCATCGAGGATCGCTCTCGTGCCGAAACTCTTATCAAGGCAATTTTGCTGATTGAAACCGATATCGATGCTCTGCCCGAAGAGCCAGAAGCTTGGTACGACCACCAGCTGGTTGGGTTGAAAGCTTTGGTGGGCTCAGAGGTAGTTGGAACTGTAGCTCGCGTCGATCACCTGCCAGCCCAAGATCTTTTGGCTATTGATACCGCCAATGGAGAAGTGCTGGTTCCGTTCGTGAAGCAGATTGTTCCCGAAGTCAGTGTTGAATTAGGCCAGGTAACACTGACTCCGCCCGAGGGGTTGTTTGAAGTAAACCTGGAAGGAAGTGCCAAAGATGAGAATTGATGCCATCAGCATCTTTCCGCAGTTTTTTGACGTGCTAGATATCTCACTTCTCGGTAAAGCCAAAGCCCAAGATCTACTGGAAGTAAAAATCCATGATCTGCGTGATTTCACCGATGACAAGCACCGCACTGTAGACGACACCCCTTTTGGTGGGGGTGCCGGAATGCTTATGAAGGCTGAGCCTTGGGGCCAGGCTTTGGACTCGGTTATGACAGCCGAAACCATCGTGATTTTTCCTTCTCCTGCGGGAGAGCTTTTCAAGCAGGCAACCGCACAGGAGCTTTCCAAAGCTAAGCACTTGGTGTTTGCCTGCGGAAGATACGAAGGCATTGATCAGCGAGTGGTTGACTACGCAGAATCAAAGGCCAAAGTTCGCCTGGTTAGCTTGGGCGATTATGTTTTGAACGGCGGCGAGGTTGCAGCCGTTGCCATGATCGAGGCAATTGCAAGACTGATTCCTGGAGTTATCGGCAACGCCGATTCATTGACCGAAGAATCACACTCCGATGGACTGCTTGAGTACCCGAGTTACACCAAACCTTCCACTTGGAGAGGACTTGAGGTCCCTGAAGTTCTCCTTGGCGGCAATCACGCTGAGATAGCAAAGTGGCGCAAAGCCAAGGCTTTAGAGCGCACCCAGCAGGTAAGGCCAGAGCTACTGGACTAAGCGGTTGCCACGAGGCACCAAACTGTGGCAATATAGGGACTTCGCCGCCAGTGATGGACTCTGCCGCAGGGGAGACAAGGCGAAAAGGAAAAACACCAATTCGTGAAAATTATGTTTTTGACCTGCGTGCTAAAAACAGGAAGCGACAAAAAATGCACATTCTAGATTCAGTAGACAAGCCTTCACTAAAGACCGACATTGTCGAGTTTCGCGCCGGTGACACCGTCAAGGTTCACGTAAACATCGTTGAGGGAAACCGTTCCCGTATCCAGGTTTTCCAGGGCATCGTAACTCGTCGTTCCGGCGAGGGTATTCGCGAGACCTTTACTGTTAGAAAAGTGACCTTTCAGGTTGGTGTTGAAAGAACTTTCCCACTTCACTCTCCAGTTATCGACAAGATCGAGCTAGTCTCAAGCGGCCAAGTCCGCCGTGCGAAGCTTTACTTCTTGCGCGATCTACGAGGCAAGAAGGCAAAGATTCGCGAAAAGCGCGAAAACGTTTAGATCCTGTAGCAAAGCGCACTGACACGTGAGCGACCAGCAGGATCCTAGAGCGAATCTTCGACCAAGAAGAAAAAGCAGCGACAGAAGACGTAAGTTTCGTCGCGCCCGCAAGAACTTCTTTGTTGCTTTTCTTATTGATCTCGTAGTAGTTCTCGGCGCTGCGCTTGTTTTGTCGCTACTGATAAAAACCTTCCTGATTCGATCATTTTTTATCCCCTCAGGATCGATGCTTGAAACCCTCCAGATTGATGACCGCATCATCGTCAATCAGCTAACCCCAGCGCTTTATCCAATTGAGCGTGGCGACGTTGTTGTGTTCAAAGATCCAGGCGGCTGGCTTGGTCCAAATGTTGAGGAACCAACAGACCCAGTCGTTATGGCGGTGGACTGGTTCCTGTCTGCATTTGGAATTACCGCTCCTGATAGCAAGCAGCACCTCGTCAAGCGAGTAATTGGCGTGGAAGGTGACAAAGTTATCTGCTGCGACGCAAATGGTTTGATAACTGTTAACGGTGTCCCGATTACCGAGCCTTACATCGCCCCAGGTCAAATACCATCAAGCGTTGAATTTGATGTCACCGTTCCAGAAAACTCCCTATGGGTCTTGGGCGATAATCGAGGCAACAGTGAGGATTCTCGCTTCCATGGAGATTTGCCAAGCAAGGGCTTTGTCTCGAACGACTGGGTTGTTGGAAGAGCATTCATTATTAGCTGGCCAGTTGATAACTGGAAGTGGCTAGATAACTACCCTGATGTCTACAAAGACATACCCGACCCTTCAAACTGAGTCGAAGCTATTCGAGCGGGGCAACCGGTTCGTAATTGGCATTGACGAAGTTGGGCGAGGTGCAATCGCAGGCCCGGTTGCAGTTGGACTGTCATTAATCGACAAACTGAATCCAGCACTTACCTCCTGGCCAGAAAAGCTTCAGGATTCAAAGCTGATGACACCCAAATCCAGAGCTGAAATTACTGAACCGCTGGAAACCTGGGTTGACGGATTTGCAATCGGATATTCTTCGAATGAAGAAATTGATAAGTCAGGAATCAGCGAGGCTCTTCGCTCCGCTGCCTCTAGAGCCCTCACAGAGCTGCTGGCTTCTGGTTCGATGCGCTCCAAGTTAGCTTCGGAAGGCGCTGTGATTTTGCTCGATGGTTCACAAAACTGGCTTGGCAAACAAGCTGCTGGTTTAGAAGTTGATCTTCAGGTCAAAGCTGATACCACTTGTGTTTCGGTTGCGGTAGCAGCGGTTTTGGCAAAGGTGAAAAGAGATGCGCTCATGGAAGCTTTCGATGGTACCTATCCAGAATATGGCTTTGCAGGCCACAAGGGATATGCCTCCGCAGCCCACATTCAAGCCCTTAGAACCCACGGCCCTTCAGCTATCCACCGATTGACTTGGCTGACTAGGATTCTTGCCTAGAGCGGGAATAGACTAGACAAAGTTATGGAAGAGAACGAGTTCGAGGACTACGACAGACAAGCCGAAGTCGCGCTTTATCGCGAGTATCGGGACGTCGTTGG
>WLFS01000072.1 GCA_009703635.1 Actinomycetota bacterium | reverse complement strand
CTGTGTAGTTAGCCATGAATTACGCCTTCTTCTCTTCGGTAGCTTCCTTGCCCTGCTCTAGAAGCTCGCGCTCCCATTCAGCAAGTGGCTCGGCTTGAGCTTCTGGCTTTGAGTGACGAGCAATCAAACCTTCTGCAACCGCGTCAGCAATGATGCGAGTTAGTAGCTGGATCGAACGAATTGCGTCGTCGTTTCCAGGGATACCGAACTGAACGTCATCTGGATCACAGTTGGTGTCCAGAATTCCAATAACTGGGATTCCAAGCTTTCTTGCCTCTGTGATTGCAAGGTGCTCCTTGTTGGTGTCAACAACCCAAATGATTGAAGGGGTCTTGGTGACGTTTCTGATACCGCCGAGGGACTTTTCTAGCTTGTCTCTCTCGCGGCGAAGGATTAGAAGTTCCTTCTTCGTTAGACCTGACTTTGCTGAGTCAGCGAAGTCCATAGTTTCAAGTTCCTTGAGACGGGCAAGACGCTTGCTCACAGTCTGGAAGTTAGTTAGTAGTCCACCAAGCCATCTCTGGTTGATGTATGACTGGCCAACGCGAAGAGCTTCAGTAGCGATTGCTTCCTGAGCCTGCTTCTTAGTACCAACGAAAAGAACTGAACCGCCGGCTGCGACGGTGTCCTTTACGAACTGGTAGGCGTTGTCGATCATCGCAAGCGACTGCTGCAGATCGATGATGTAGATACCAGAACGGTCGGTAAGGATGTATCTTTTCATCTTCGGGTTCCAGCGTCTGGTCTGGTGTCCGAAGTGAACGCCGCTATCTAGCAGCTGTCTGGTGGTTACGACTGACATAGAGTCGAACTTCCTTTCGGCGCAACAAGTGCGCCCACTCAGTTAATGGTTGTTGGCGGTTGCCAATAACCCCTGGTGCCGGATTTTTTCCACAAGCCCGTTAGGGCCACTGAGTGGAAACCATCTTGGTCGGCACGCGAAGTCGACATTTTCAAAATCAATGATTTTTAGCGAGAATGCCGCTAACACAAAGCATACCAGCAGCGGCCAGTGCCCAAAAGCCCCGAATTTTCCACAACCTAATGCGGAATTGCCCAGACAGTGCCTATTAGAGGCAGATTTGAAAGGTGATTGAACCAGATCGAATAAGCCTTCTGCAACTGGCTAGTTTTTTGGCGATGGCCCTTTCCTGGCAACTTCCAGCTCCAAGCCTTGGTGCCGAAAAAACCATGGATAGCCCACTGGTGGGCTCAAGTGTTGTTAACGAATACCGGCAGTCAGAAACCCCTTACTCCGCTGGTCATCGCGGAATCGACTACGAAGCAACTCTGGGCCAAGCAGTGTTTGCGCCAGCGGATGGACAAGTTCACTTCGTCGGAAAGGTTGTAAACCGACAGTTGATTTCACTAAATCATGGTCAAGAACTTCTCAGCGCATTCGAACCGGTTTGCTCACAACTTACCGAAGGCGATTCCGTGGTTTCGGGACAGCAAATTGGAGAAGTTTGTGAAGGGGATGCAAGCTACGACCCGCACTGTCAGCCAAGTATTTGCCTGCATTTTTCTGTTAGAAAAAACGGCGAATACTTATCGCCGCTCTGGTTTACCGGTGAGCTGACACCTTCCAGGCTCCTGCCATGGATCGAACCAACTAAGCCCTCGGATGAGCTTTGAGATAACCCTGCTTTAGGCGATCAACTGAAACATGAGTATAAATCTGAGTGGTAGCCAAAGATGAGTGTCCAAGCAGTTCCTGCACTGCCCTAAGGTCAGCACCACCATCAAGTAAGTGGGTAGCCGCTGAGTGCCTTAGTGCATGAGGGCCTGCTTGACCCACCGCCGTTTCACTCAGTAGCGATGCAACCAGAGCGTATACCTGTCGAACACCGATTCTCTTGCCACGCGAGGAGATAAGTAATGCGTTTTGACTCACTTCGTTCTCAAACTGCATGCGGCCTGCTCGAATCCATTGCGCCAGAGCGTCGCTGGCAGGATCGCTGTAGGGAACCATGCGCTGCTTGTTTCCTTTTCCAGTGACCCGAAGAATCTTTCTGCCATAGTCAATATCTTCAAGATTTAGACCAACAAGTTCACTTACTCGAATACCGCTTCCATATAGAAGCTCGACTATTAGCAAATCTTGCATTGCGGCTGGATTATCAACTGTTGCAAGAGGCTCGAGCTTGTCAAAAATTCCAGACATCGCCTCTCTTGATACGACCTTGGGCAAGGTTCTTGAAGCTTTTGGTGAGCGAAGCTTGAGACCTGGATCTAAGTCAAGTTTTCCGTTTTTGTGTAGCCAGGCAGTGAAGGCTCTAACCGCAGCAGATTTTCTGGCGAGGGTAGTTTTTGTAAGACCCTTTTCACTTGCCCTCCAGAGCCAGTCGCGAAGCAGCTCCAAATCCAGATCGCCAACTTCGGTTTGGGCTTTACTTTCCATAAAGCCCTGCAGATCTGAAACGTCAGAGAGGTATGCCTTCACAGTGTTTGAAGAAAAGCCCTTCCCAACGGTTAGCTCAGAGGCAAATTCCTCGAGTAGGTAGGCAAGCTCAGAAGGCATATTTCAAAGCGTAATGTACCTCTCCGTTGGAACTGAGATTCTCGATCACTTTGTCTTGCGCAGTCAGTTCGCGAAGTGCCAATTCAGATTCAGACAGTGTCAGCCCTGCGAGCTTTGCAACCTCCGGTAGTGAAGGAAAACCGCTTTCTCGGATGGCATCCTGTGCCCTATTGGCAAGTGCACTTTCTATTTGTTGGTTTGGAGTACTTAGTGAACCGGTGGCAAAGTACTGCAGATCACACAGAATTTGAGCTTTGCTATCCGCAATTAGTGCATTCGTTCCAAGAGATGTTCCAGAAAGCACTGAACCCGGCACCGCATAGAGCTCACGAGATAGTTCAAGAGCGTTGTTCGCAGTTCGAATCGATCCTGATCTGATTCCCGCCTCAATCACAACCGTGGTTGGAGTCAGTGCAGCAATAAGTCGATTGCGCTGCAAGAATCTCCAACGAGTTGGAGCCAACCCCGGTGGCATTTCACTGAGCAATAAGCCTTGGTTTATGACTTGCTTGAAAAGCTTGAAATTGGCACTGGGGTACTTTTTATCCATTCCTCCGGCCATCACCGCCACAGTAGGAAGTTTCTGCTCGATGCTCGAGCGATGAACCTGTGCATCAATTCCTAAGGCGCCTCCGGAAACTGTTGGACGGGCAACTTGTGCAAGCTCTCTAACCAAGAAAGATGTGACCTGCAAACCATAAGTAGAAGCCAGCCTCGAGCCAACAATCGAGACGGCTTGAGAAAGCTTCGTTAGCGTTTCTGAGTCCCCCTCGACGAAAAGTATGGAAGGAGCTGAATCTTGCAGGTCATCCAAGCCAGCCGGCCAGTTCGCATCCTCGGCAGTCACTAGCTTTAGCTTCAGCG
>WLFS01000071.1 GCA_009703635.1 Actinomycetota bacterium | reverse complement strand
GCCAGAACAAAAGATTTTTCCCCAGCGGTAAGAATTGCCTGCGTCTCATGATCAAGAGCACCAATTTGGAAAGAGTTGGGAATCTCACTTTTGGCAACAGGCTGCAGATGTTGTACGAAAGCCTTAGGCATATGAGGTGGAATCGCCAGCTTTAGGACATCACCAAGAGTTGAGGCCGACCGCTCTGCTAACTGCTGGCACAATTTGAAAATGCTTGCTGTGAGTGTTTTCGAAGGACCAACAACATCAAGAACCTCACTGAGCCGGCCTGAGAACTCCGACTCTTTTGGGAATTCAACTATGAATGCATCAAGAGGTTTTTTTGATCTTCCAAACATGACTCTGACTCGAGAACCAATTTCCGCTTGTTGAGCGAGACTGTCAGGCACAAGGTAGTCGAACAGCCGGTCAAGCTGAGGAAGATTTGACTGGATAGCCAGCTTCGCTATCTTTGGCATTTAGAGCTTCAGTGCGGATCGCAACGCGTCGACGCGATCGAGTTTCTCCCAGCCGAACTCCGGCAATTCTCTTCCGAAGTGACCATATGCGGCGGTTTTTGAGTAGATGGGTCGTAATAGGTCTAGTTGTTCAACGATTGCACGGGGTCTGAGGTCAAAAATCTCTCTAATTGCTTTTTCAATCAGTGAAGTTTCAACCTTTTCGGTGCCAAAAGTTTCGAGATAGATTCCCACCGGGTTTGCCACGCCAATTGCATAGGCCACTTGAACTTCTGCTCTATCGGCTACCCCTGATGCAACTACGTTCTTGGCAACCCAACGCATCGCATAGGCAGCAGAACGGTCAACTTTGGATGGATCCTTCCCACTGAAGGCTCCGCCTCCGTGTCTCGCAGCTCCACCGTAGGTGTCGACAATAATCTTTCTTCCCGTAAGGCCAGCGTCTCCCTGAGGTCCACCGACAACAAATTTCCCCGTTGGGTTGATGAAAAATTTAGCCAGAGAGAAATCAAGACCAGATTGCTCAAGAATCGGATTAATCACATGAGTCCTAATGGCCTCGTGAATGTCGTCCTGGGAAACACCATCATCGTGCTGACTTGACACAACAACGGCTTCAATAGTCTTTGGCGTTGAACCATCAAAACCTACTGTCACTTGAGTCTTCCCATCCGGACGAAGAAATGCCACTTCGCCAGATTTTCGAACACTGGCTAGTTTTTCCGCCAGGCGATGAGAAAGGGCGATTGCTGTGGGCATGTAAGTAGGGGTCTCGTTGCTGGCATAGCCAAACATGATGCCTTGATCCCCAGCCCCCTGAGCTTCAAACCGATCAGAAGAGCCTTGGGAGCGTACCTCAAAGCCTGAGTCAACACCTTGGGCAATATCAGGTGATTGTTGACCTATCGAAACAGATACTCCGCAACTTTTTCCATCGAAGCCAATCTTTGAGGAGTTGTATCCGATAGCTAGAACAGTATCTCTAACAATTGACGGGATTTCCACGTAGCCAGATGTTGAGACTTCACCTGCGACGTGCACTAAACCGGTAGTTACCATTGTTTCAACAGCAACGCGAGCGTCCTTATCCTGGGCCAGCATTGCATCAAGGATGGCGTCTGAAATTTGGTCACAAATTTTGTCGGGGTGACCTTCAGTGACGGACTCGGAAGTGAACTGCCTCAATGTGCTCATGGTTTCTCAATGTTACTTGCAATCAAGGACAAAATATCCTTAGCAACTGACTGCTTTGAACCCTGGAAGCTATGCGACCCTGATTGAGAAACCACCACTAGCTCTGTGTGGTCCTTGCCAAAGACTTTGCCATCGCTGATGTCGTTTGCTATCAAGTAATCGCAGCCCTTAGCGGTGAGCTTTGTTCTTGCCAATGACTCCAGATCGTCACTTGCTTCTGCTGCGAAACCAACAATTACAACCTTTGAAGCTGAGCTTCTTAATCTCTTGACGGTCTCGGCAAGAATGTCAGGATTTGCAACCAGCGAAAGATTAAGCTTCTCCCCGAGTTCTGAGCGCTTTATTTTTGTGGAAGTAGATTCAGTTGGTTTGTAGTCGGCAACTGCTGCCGCCATAACCAAGATGTCATAGCTTCCAAACTTTGCCGCCAGAGCTTGAGATAGCTCCAAGGCTGAACCCACATTGATTTTTGTTAGTCCAGAAGTGAGGGAATCGTCGATGTTGGCTGCAATTAGTTCAACTTCGGCACCGAGCAGTTTAGCCGCACGAGCAAAAGCTACTCCCTGCTTACCGGACGAGAAGTTTCCGATAAACCTTGCCGCATCAATTGGTTCCCTGGTTCCACCAGCAGTGACAAGTACACGTATTCCACTCAGCGGTCCACGAAGTGCAGCCAATGCTGTTTCAAAAATCTCTTCTGGTTCCGCGAGTCTTCCTGCTCCGGAATCTTCACCCGTGAGTCTTCCAACCGCTGGCCAAACGATGGTAATACCTCGAAGTGTGAGAGTTTCGATGTTTGCAGCGGTTGCTTTGTTGTCCCACATCTCCGTGTGCATTGCTGGGGCCACTATCACTGGGCAAGTAGCTGCTAGGACAGTGGTGGTAAGAAGATCATCTGCAATTCCGGCAGTCATCTTTGCAATAAATGATGCTGTTGCAGGAGCTACGACAACAAGATCTGCGGATTTTGCCAAGGCAATGTGTTTTACCTGATCTACTTCGGCGAACAGATCTGGATCAACAATCGAAACTGGATTTCCCGATAGAGCCTCAAGGGTAGTTTTCCCGATGAACTTAAAGGCATTGTTGGTAGCTACTACTTGGACTGAATGGCCAGCTTCAGAAAACAGACGAATCAAAGGAGCGGACTTATATGCAGCTATTCCGCCGGTCACACCGACCACTACATTGGCCACCTGTTGGTGTCGCTTAGTCTAGGTTGCGCTTTGTAAGAAGACCCTGGTCAACCTCATTCAAGGCAATGGTGAGAGGCTTCTCGTCGATGGTCACGTCAACTAGTGGACCTACGTTGTTGAAAAGACTTCCCTCGTGCAAAGAAGAATAGTAATCATTAATCTGACGTGCCCTCTTGGCCGCGAACATCACAAGCTCGTACTTCGAATCCACTCGGTCCATCAACTTGTCAATGGAGGGAGAAACGATTCCTTCTAGCTTTTCAAACATGGCAACTTTCCTGTGATTATTTGGTTTGTACTAAGTCTACGACTTCTTGGGCACATCTGGCCACCTCGTCATTTACGACTGAATAATCAAACTCGGAAGCCTGATCAAGCTCGGTTCTAGCCGTTTCAAGGCGAATTTGCTTGTCCTGTTCAGACTCAGTCCCCCTTTTGTCAAGCCTTGCCCGCAGCTCTTCGAAGCTTGGAGGCTTTACGAAAACCAGCAAAGCCTCTGGGAAACTATCTCTGACCTGAAAAGCCCCTTGGACGTCAATCTCAAGGATCACATTGAATCCGTTAGCTAACCCTTCCTCTACAGGTTCCCGCGGAGTGCCATAGGAGTGTCTACCATGAACAGTTGCCCACTCAAGCATTTGACCAGAATC
>WLFS01000070.1 GCA_009703635.1 Actinomycetota bacterium | reverse complement strand
CGCTGCTGCAGTTGCAACACTAGCTGCTGCTGCTCTAGTTCTTTCTGGCTGCGCAGCCACCGATGGTGGCTCTGCAGGTGGCGACTTGACACTAAAGATCGGTACTGCACTTCCGCAGACCGGTAGCCTTGCATTCCTAGGCCCACCTGAAGAAGCTGGAGTTGCCCTTGCTGTCAAGGACATCAACGAAGCTAACAAGGGAATCCAGATTGAAGTTGAATTGGGTGACTCAGGTGACCTAGACAACAAAGCGTACGAGACCGAGATCCCTCGTCTTCTAAACGCTGGAGTAAAGGCGATTGTTGGAGCTGCATCATCCGGTACCTCACTTGCGTTTATCGACCAGGTTGTTGGCGCTGGAGTACTACAGTTCTCACCAGCAAACACCTCACCAACCTTGACAACTTACGATGACAAGGGACTTTACTTCCGTACAGCACCATCTGACCTTCTACAGGGTGAAGTTCTAGGTAACCTAATGGCTGCCGACGGACACGAGAAGATCGC
This sequence comes from Actinomycetota bacterium, assembly GCA_009703635.1. Next base: position 3,123 of record WLFS01000070.1, on the reverse strand, counting down.
AATGATCGTTCTTAACGATGCATACGGAACTGGTCTTCGCGACGCTACCCAGGCTTCATTCGAAGCTGCCGGTGGAGAAGTTCTAGCTGCACCGACATTCAACGCTGGAGACACAAACTTCAGCGCGCAGATCTCGGAAGTTCTAGCAACCAGCCCAGACGCGATTGTTCTTATCAGCTTCGACGAAGCCAAGACAATCATTCCTGCGCTAGTTAGCCAGTTCCCTGCAGAGAACCTATACATGGTTGACGGAAACCTAGCCAACTACTCTGAGGACTTCGAGCCAGGCACCCTAACCGGTGCTAAGGGTACTGCTCCAGGTCTAGACCCAGACACAATCCGTGACTTCCTAAACAGAATGGAAGAGAACTGGGTTGCCGAAGGAAACGCGTCACTTGATGACGTATTCCTATACGGACCTGAGTCATACGACGCTGTTGTTCTACTAGCTCTTGCAGCTCTTGCTGCTGGATCAGTAGAAGGAGCCGACATGGCTGGAAAGCTTCAGGAAGTTTCTGGAGGTTCCGGTGCGGGCACCAAGTGCACCAGCTTTGCTGAGTGTGCTGACATCATCAACGACGGCGGCGTCGCTGACTACGATGGTGTATCAAGCCCAGTTACTTTCGATGAGTTCGGAGACCCAACACAGGGTAACATCCTTATCTCTATCTACGGTGACGACAACACATACACCGCAGTTAAGTAATTTATAACTGATAGAAAAACCCCCGGGAGCAATCCCGGGGGTTTTTTATTGGCTTGATTTATCTATTCGCCCAAGGTACCTAGGTATAGGCCGATGACCTTCGGGTCATTTAGTAATTCGCGTCCGGTTCCAACAACCGCATCCTTACCCTGATCCAAGACATAGGCGCGGTCTGAGATCTGAAGGCAGCGGCGAGCGTTTTGCTCGACCATGATGGTGGTCACACCAGACTTGTTGATCTCAGATACTCGAATAAATGCCTCGTCTTGACGAACCGGTGAAAGACCAGCCGATGGCTCATCGAGGAGCAACACTTTTGGATCCATCATTAGAGCGCGGCTCATGGCAACCATCTGGCGCTCACCACCGGAGAGCGATCCAGCTCGCTGCTTGAGACGCTTGCCCAATTCAGCAAAAATGCTTGTGACAAACTCAAGGCGCTCCGGGTAGCTCTTTGGGTTCTGGAATAGTCCCATCTGAAGGTTCTCTTCGATTGTTAGTGAAGGAAAGACGTTGTTGTTCTGAGGAACAAATCCAATTCCGCGTGCAACCAATTGGTTGGCCTTGAGGTTGGCGATTGACTCACCGTTTAAGTTGATTTCACCTTCGCGGACCTTAACAAGTCCAAAGATTGCTTTCAAAAGAGTGGACTTACCGGCACCGTTAGGTCCGATGATTCCAACAAGCTCGCCCTGGTTGGCAAAGAAGTTGGCACCGTTCAAGATGTTTACACCCGGCAGGTAGCCGGCAACCAAGTCCTTGGTCTCAATTACTGGAGTGCTTGCCATGACTTACTTCTTTCCCTTTGGAAGTGTGATTCGACCTGTGACGGTTCCAAGATCGGTGTCCTGGTGGGATCCCAAGTAAGCGTCGATCACGGCGGGGTTTTTCATAACCTGCTCCGGTGGACCCTCGGCGACGACCTTTCCTTCGGCCATTACGACCACCCAGTCGGCGATGTGTCTAACCATGTGCATGTCGTGCTCTACGAACAAGACGGTCATGCCCTCTTTCTTTAGCCCAAGCACGTGCTCGAGCAGAGATTGGGTAAGAGCAGGGTTTACTCCGGCCATTGGCTCATCGAGCATCACAAGAACTGGATCGGTCATCAAAGCCCTGGCCATCTCAAGGAGCTTTCTTTGTCCTCCTGAAAGGCTGGCTGCAAAATCATCCTTCTTGGCATCGAGTTTGAAGCGCTTTAGTAGCTCCATAGCCTTAGCTTCGATTTCAACTTCCTTGGCTTTCCAAAGGAAAGGGAACACTGCATACAAAAGGCTCTCGCCCTTTTGCTCCTTGGAGCCAAGCTTCATGTTCTCTAGAACAGTAAGCAGGCTTAGGGCCTTGGTTAGCTGGAAAGTGCGCACCTGACCCATCTGGGCAACCTTGAATGCTGGAATGCCGGCAAGGGACTTGCCTGCGAAACTCCAGTTACCGGTGTCTGGCTTGTCAAAGCCGGTTAGCAAGTTAAACAAAGTTGTCTTGCCGGCACCGTTTGGACCAATAAGAGCCGTGATAGCGCCTCTTGGAATCTCTAGGTGCTCAACATCAACTGCGGTTAGTCCTCCGAAGCGACGGGAAATCCCGTCCATGGTGACAATTGGATCCACCTTGGCTACTCCTGGACGAATCTCGCCTATGTGTAGACCGGTTGATTTGGTCGGGGTGTCGCCCGATGCTTTAGCGCTACTTGACAAAGGTCAGCTCCTTCTTGTCTCCAAGGATTCCCTGGGGGCGGTAGATAACCAGAAGCATCAGACCTACTCCCACCAGGATGAACCTGATGGTCGAAGCCTGGATGCTGCTAATAAATGGCAGTAGTCCACTCGAGACAAGCTGTGGCAAGACGTTTGATAGGAACGCTTGAAGCACCCAGAAGATGATTGCTCCAAGAACCGGACCAAAGATGGTCGCTGCGCCACCAAGTAGCAGCGCGGTCCATACGAAGAAAGTCAACGAGGTGACATAGACACCCGGGTTGATCGATGATGGAAGAGCATAAACAACGCCTCCCAGCGCACCAAATATTCCTCCGATTATCAGAGCCTGCATCTTGTAGGCAAAGACGTTCTTGCCCAAAGCTCGAACTGCGTCCTCGTCTTCGCGGATTCCCTTGATGACACGGCCCCACGGGGAGTTCACGAGGCGCCAGACGGCGAAGGTTGCGCCGGCGAGGATGAGCATGCCCACAATCCGAATGAACCAGGTGCGTTCGTTGTCGAGGAAAGGTTCGAACCCGTACTCGCCACCGGGGATGGGGTTGGCGTCGTTGAAGCCACCAGCTCCCGGGGTCGGATTGGTGATAGTGCCGCCACTTCCGTTGAATCCGGTGAGGCCGTCTGCGGATCCCGTCACGTCGGCAAAGACAGAGGTGAGGAGGAGGAGACGGATGATTTCAGCCGCCGCAATGGTCACGATGG
>WLFS01000007.1 GCA_009703635.1 Actinomycetota bacterium | reverse complement strand
GTTTTCCATCCAAAACTTCGAGGCTGTTTGCCATCCAGTAATCCAAACCAATTTCATTAGCGAGCGGTTCTAGAACTTGACTAAATCCTCCGCTTACTGCCCCAATCTTCCCGCCCAGACCGTGGACTGCATTAATAAGCTCTTGAACTCCTGGAGTTAGTTCAACCTGCGGCTTCAACCATTGAAAGATCTCATCGGACAGCCCTTCAAGAAGACCAACTCTTCTTTCAAGAGACTGCTTGAAATCCAATTCTCCAGACATGGCTTGCTCGGTGATGGTTTTTACTTCTGGCATCACGCCGGCATAATCGGCCAATAGTTCGATGACTTCTTGTTGGATAAGTGTTGAGTCAACATCCATAACCACCAAAATGCTCAAGACGTGACCATCACTAGGATTCGAAGAGCTTTCATAACCACGATGTTAGAGCAAATCCATCAATCACCGTGGCTTGACGGCAGCTATGCAAGCCCTTTAACAGAAGCAGTATTTCTCAGGTGCATAAGACCAGAGCGAGAAATCCTCCGCGAAACTATAGCGCTCTACCAAAGCAAGCTTGCCCGAATCCTCTAGGCTCGAAACATGAGCCTCGTTCTTGATTTCAACAATGTCACTGTCCTCAGGGACCAAAGGCCCATACTCAACAACGTTGACTGGCAGGTTCAGTCCAATCAGCGTTGGGTGATTGTTGGGCCAAATGGCGCTGGTAAGACGACTCTGCTTAGAGTCGCGGCCTCTCAGATTCACCCCTCAACAGGCACAGCCAAGCTGCTCGGTTCAACACTTGGTGAAGTCAACGTCTTCGAGCTTCGCACCCGCATCGGATTTGCCTCCAATGCCATGAGCGTCCACATCCCAAATTCAGAAACTGTCTTGGATGCCGTGATGACGGCAAGTTATGGAATAACAGGACGCTGGAATGAAAAATACGACGATGTCGATGAGCGTCGGGCAAGACGCGTTTTAGCTGAATGGCAACTTGACGAACTCGCCGATCGCCCTTTCGGTACTTTGAGTGACGGTGAGCGAAAGAGGGCTCAAATAGCCAGATCTGTTATGCCCGATCCCGAGATTTTGCTTCTTGATGAACCAGTTGCAAGTTTGGACATGGCAGCCCGAGAGCACACCATTTCGGTCCTTGGAAACTATGCCTCTGCTCCAAGCGCTCCAGCGATCATCATGGTCACCCATCACATTGAAGAAATCCCTAAGGGCTTCACCCATGCCCTGATACTGTCCAGGGGACAGGTTTACGCAGCTGGGGAAATAGACAGCACCCTCACCACTGAGAAGATCTCAGGCGCTTTCGGCTTTGGGCTGGAAGTTTCCAAAGATGGCGACAGATTCAGGGTCAGAGCCAAGAACTAAGCCCTAGTTTTCTGGGTTTCCGCTCTGGTATAGTAGGGAAGTTGCCGAAACAGGCACCAAAAGCCAATTTCTAGAAAGTAATCGAACATGAAGTCAGAAATTCACCCAATTTACCAAGCAGTTGTTTTCCGCGACCTTGCTTCCGGTGAGAGCTTTCTAACTCGTTCTACTCTTTCAAGCACCAAGACTGTTAAGTGGGAAGACGGACAGGAATACCCAGTATTCGATGTGGAAATCTCTTCCGCGTCTCACCCTTTCTACACAGGTAAGCAGAGAATCATGGATGCTGCCGGACGTGTAGAGCGCTTTAACGCTCGCTACAAAAACTTCGGCGCTTAGAGCTTCAGCGGCCAGCCTCGCTGGATCGTGAATTCAGGTGTAGTTCCTCTTCTGAACTTCTCGTAAGAGGCGTCCTGGTTAGCACTCCATTCAATTTGGGAATTGTGCAAAGAATCTAAATCAGCGGGCAATTTCTCCGCATACTTTATGGCTATTGCTTGAGCGACCCGCCCTGCTGCTACAGCATCCGCGGTTGCATTGTGAGCATCCTCAAGTGCGACGCCATAAATCTTTGATGCAACCTCCAGAGTTCGCTTACCGGATCGGTAGGTATCAACGTATTTATCCATCACCATTGGGTCAATGACTGGCCTAGGGTCAATGATTGGTTCTAGAGAGTGCCGCAGGGCCTCGTAATGCAAGATAGTGAAATCGTAAGGAGCATTGAAGGCAACTACAGGCAGTCCTCTGGCAAGAAAACCACGCAAGGTTTCTAGTAGCTCTTCGACTACTTCTTTTGCAGGTCTGCCATTGGCTTTTGCAATCTCTGTAGTCACACCATGAACGTTCGAGGCAGCAACTGGAATCTCAATTCCAGGGTCGGCGAGCCATTCCTTGTTTGCACCGGCAATGTTGCCGTCCTGATCGATTTCGACCGCGCAGGCAGTCACGATTCGCGCCTCGCGAAGATCGAGCCCCGTGGTTTCTAGATCAAACACAGCCATGGCCTTTGACCACTCTGGGCGGTCAACAAAATCAAACATCATCTGGTCAGTCACACTCAAAGACTAGGCCAGTCAAGTGTTATTCGAGCCTGAGGCTGGGTCGGTGTTGAAAACATCCAATCTAGACTTGCATTGTGCCTCCCCAAGACCTTTATCAAGCAGCCGAATCAAGAGCAGTTCGTCATACAGCTGAGATTGATGGCAACATTTGCGTTTACTACGAGTATCCGTCGACCGGATTTTCAGATAAGACTCTGGTGATGATCCATGGCTATAGGGGCAATCATCGTGGGCTTCAAGCTATCGCAGGTGGACTCACGAAGTTCCGAGTGATTGTTCCTGATTTACCCGGATTCGGTGAATCCAAACCAATGAGAACAACTCATTCGATTCAGGCTTACTCAGATTGGCTACACCAGTTTCTGGGCGCACTTCATCTTCAGAGTAAAGCGCATCTAATGGGCCACAGCTTTGGTTCACTGGTTGTGGGCTTTTATGCCACGCAGCATTCACCACGCTCAGTTTCACTTATCAACCCAGTGTCGTCACCGGCACTCGAGGGACCACGAGCTGCACTTACAAACCTAACCAAGCTCTACTATTCAGTAGCGTCAGCGCTGCCTAAGACCATCGGCCAGTGGCTTCTTCGAAGCAAGATCGCCGTGATGGTTATGAGTGTGGTCATGGCAAAGACAAAACAAAGAAGTCTGCGTCGGTGGATTCACAATCAACACCTGTCGAACTTTAGCGACTTCGCCTCGGTTGAAGTTGCAACAGAAGGTTATGAAGCATCAATTTCTACGGATCTTTCAAAACTCGCACCGCAGATTTCCGCACCTGTTCTTGTGGTGGCTGCAAACCTAGATGATATAACGGACATCGACACTCAGCGGCGAGTGAGCAAACAGTATGCGTATTCGACTTATAGAGAGATTCAAGGAGTTGGCCATCTAGTCCATTACGAAGCGCCGGATCAAGCGGCTAGCTTTATCACTGAATTCTTGGATTCTCAGCCATGAAATTGATCTTCGATTGTCGTTTTATTCGAAACGATCATCACGATGGAATCTCTCGGTTCTCAACTGAACTTTTTACAGCATTGGCCAAGCAAACAGCCATCACAGCCCTCATCAGCGATAAACGAGTACTGAATTGGCTCCCTGTCGATACCAAGTACGTTATCGGCAATAATCCGACTAATCCTTTGGCTGAATTGGGTCTTGCTCGAAAACTAAACAGACATGGAGCCACACACGTTTTTTCTCCAATGCAGACCATGGGGTCTCTTGGAAGAAGATACAAACTCGTTCTAACCCTGCACGATTTGATCTACTACTCCCACCCAAAAGCCCCAACTTTTCTGCCATTGCCGGTGCGGATTGCCTGGAGGTTGTATCACTTGGGATTCACTCCTGTTCGGTTGCTTCTCAACCGAGCAGATGCCGTGGTGACTGTTTCAGAAACCAGTAAGAATCTGATCGAGAAGAACAGACTGACGAACAAAGCAGTGCATGTTATCTACAACGCGCCAGAGTCACTTTCACAAGCAAGTGGCATTGATGGACCTACTTTGCAGGGTTCCAGAAACACGCTCGTTTACATGGGTAGTTTCATGGAGTACAAAAATGTCGAAGTCTTGGTTCAAGCTATGAAGTTTTTGCCGGAGTATGAACTGGTTCTTCTGAGCAAGATTACGAGCCAGCGCCAGGCAACGCTTCGGTCTTTGGCCGGCGGTGCCGCAAGTAGAGTCACATTCAAAAACGGGGTCACTGATTTGGAATATGCAACTGCATTATCTAGAGCATTCGCTTTAGTGTCAGCTTCTAAGGATGAAGGGTTCGGAATTCCACTAGTTGAAGCCATGAAGCATGGTTTGCCACTGGTTCTATCCGACATTCCAATTTTTCGGGAAGTTGCCCAAGATGCCGCACTCTACTTTGATGCAACCAGCCCAGAGAACTTTGCTAGGCAAGTGCAAGAGTTAGAAGAAACTGGAAACTGGATTGATGCAAGTTCTAGGTCAAACGCGCGAGGAAGTAGCTTTGATTGGAGTCAATCTGCTACGCGACTGCTCGAGATTCTTAGAAAGCTCTAGGGAACCAAGGGCTCAAGTGAGTAGTTGACAACTTGCCAAGAGTTGTCGCTATGTTTCACAACATTAAGTGATGCATTGCCGAGTCTTTCTCCGTCCCTGGGCAGCTCATTGTTGCTAGCAATTGCAATCAAAGCCCGAATCAATGCGCCGTGGGAGATGGCTAGTACTCGTTTCCCAGCGAGCTCTTGCGAGATAGTTTCTAGTACCAGCATTGATCGCTCCTCTAATTGAGTTCTACTTTCTCCGCCGGGTAAGACATCTAAGTTTGAGTATTTTGCTCTCCATTGCTCGTGGGAAAGTCCTTCGGCTTCTCCGAAGGAACGTTCAATCAGCAACTCCTGTTCGATGATTTCGGTATAGCCATGCTGGCTGGCAATAATCTCAGCGGTTTGTCTAGCTCTAGAAAGGGGAGAGGTAAGAATCACGTCCCAGTCTTCGGCCCTTATCGCCTGAGCTGCAAGTTTTACCTGCTCAATCCCGGTTTGATTCATTGGGATGTCGGTGACACCCTGCAACAGAAAGTTAATGTTCCAATCTGTTTGACCGTGACGAAGCAACCCCAGATGAGTGTTAGTCAATCAACAGCTCCTCGAGAGCAACAGATGTTGGTGCTTCAATTTTGGCAATAGCAATGTCATCGGCTTTGGTTGGACCAACGTTAACAATCACGATGGGTTTACCAGCCTTGCTCGCCGCGCGGGCAAATCGCATGCCACTATTTACAGTCAGAGAGCTGCCCGCAACCAGAAGGGCATCGGAGCGCTCTAGTTGCTCCATGGTGGACACAACCCGTTCGGTAGGAACACTTTCACCGAAGAAAACAACATCTGGCTTCAATATTCCAAAGCAGGAGGGGCATTCAGGAATTCGGAAACTCGCGGATGCTTCAACTTCGGCATCTCCGTCCGGCGTGAACTCAACGGAGACATCTTTCTGGATACCGGGGTTTAGCTGTTCGATTAGTACATCCATCTTCGAGCGATCAATTAGGCCGCGGCAAGACATGCAAACTACTTTGTCTAAACGACCGTGCAATTCAGTGATCTTTTTGGATCCGGCTTGTTGATGAAGGGAATCAACATTCTGTGTGATGATGTGGGAAATGCGTCCCAGGCTCTCAGCCTGGGCTAGTGCGAAGTGGCTCCCATTAGGTTTCGCGTTTGCAATAACCGACCACCCGACATAGCTTCTTGCCCAATACCTAGCTCGAGCCTGTTCACTGCCCATGAACGCATCGAAAGTCATAGGGTGGCGTTCGGTTTTTCCCTCGCCGCGATAATCCGGAATTCCTGATTCGGTTGACACTCCAGCACCCGTTAGAACCAGAATTGATTTACCAGCAAGCTGCTCTCTGGCGTAATCAATCCCGAAGCGAGCAGCCTCGGATAGGGTCGATGGGTTGGAGTCAATGTTAGGCATTGCCTCAAGTCTAAGTTAGGTCAGCTGAAGTGATTAAGTACCTCGGTTCCAAGCGGGCTCTGATGCCCGTACTTGAAACCTTGTTTGCTGCCAGTCAAGCCCGAACTACATTAGATCTGTTTACTGGAACAACCAGAGTGGCCGCAGCCATGAAACAGCTGGGTATGCAAGTCACCGCAGTTGATACTGCTAGCTACTCAGAGGTTTTTTCTAAAACCTTCATTGAACTTGACGCCACTAGAGCAGATCTTCGAGAGTTGGCTGATGCAGTAGCCTCACTGAACCAGCTACCTGGAACTTCCGGGTACTTCACGGAAGTCTTTTGCCAGAAGGCTCGCTTTTTTCAAGTCAAAAACGGACAAAGAATTGATGCCGTTAGATCCGTCATCGAGTCCGATTACAAAAACAGTTGGATGTACTTTCCGCTGCTTGCTAGTTTGCTAATTGCAGCAGACAAGGTTGATTCAACGACCGGTGTCCAAATGGCATATCTAAAGACCTGGTCTAGGCGAAGTTCTCTTGAGCTCGAACTTCAAGTTCCAGAACTTCTTGCCGGTGGTGGCAGATCAATTCGAGGTGATGCGATTGAGCAGACTCCAAACTTGGGTTCATTTGACCTTGCTTACTTGGATCCGCCCTATAACCAACATCGATACTTCGGCAACTATCACATTTGGGAAACCTTGGTTCGCTGGGATCAGCCGGAGTACTACGGGATTGCAAATAAACGAATCGACACCCGCTCGAACGAGAACAAGAGCGCGTTTAATTCCAAGCTAACTTTGCCCAACGCACTTGCAACGGTTATCGCTGGGCTTGATGTCAAGACCCTGTTACTTAGCTACAACAACGAATCCTGGTTGTCGCGCAGAGAACTTACGGATATGTGCTCAAGGTTCGAAACCGTCGAAATTCTAGATTTTGACTCAAAAAGATATGTTGGCTCGCAAATCGGTGGCTACAACAAATCCGGTCGCCTGGTTGGAAAGCCTGGGGCTCATAGAAACCTTGAGCACATAGTAATTGCAGGCCAGCAGCAAAAAGTCTCAGCAATGGTCAAGGCCCTAACCCAATAGCGTGCCCAAATGACTTACTCTTGGAGCGAGAAGATGGCAGCAATCAAATAGGAGACTTCGATGACCAACGAAGACAAGCTCGATGCTGACGCCCTTATGGACCTCATCGAAGAAGCCCTTGGCTCTGAAAATCTCTCTGGAATTGCCTCACTAGCAAGAAAGCTCAAAGCTGGTGAACTTGTCACTCTTATTGAGCGACTAAATGAAACCGAACGCGCAATTGTTTATCGGGTTTTACCAAAAACTCTCGCTCTGGAGGTTTTTGAGTCTCTCGCACCTGCGCTGCAAGGTGAACTACTCGAGGAACTCAACTCCGAAGAAGTCTCTGCGATTTTTGCAAAGCTGGATCCAGATGACCGAGTCGGGTTGCTTGACGAACTGCCAGCCGGTGTTGCAAATCGACTACTTACTGGCCTATCAGCAAAAGAGCGAGGACTAACCAGTGAAGTTCTTGGCTATGCACAGGGTTCAATTGGGCGTCGGATGAGTCCCGAGTATATCTCGGTGAAAAGCAGCGACAGTGTTTCTCAAGCGCTTGCGAAGGTCAAAAGCAAGTTGCAATCGGCAGAAACGATTTACACACTACCAGTTGTTGATTCCTCACGCGAACTAGTTGGAGTGGTAAGTCTTCGAGACCTAATGAGAACCCCTTCCCGTACCAAAGTTTCGAAAGTTATGGCTGAACCCTTGATGGTAAATGCTAGGGACGATGAAGAGTTCGCTGCAAGAACATGCTCGGATTTGAAAGTTTTGGCTCTACCGGTTGTAGACAACGAGAAACGACTGGTTGGAATTTTGACTGTTGATGATGCTCTTCGCATTCTCGAGGAAGAAGAATCCGAAGACGCTGCCCGCTCGGGAGGTGCAGAGCCACTTCGTAGACCTTATCTTTCAACACCGGTATTTGCTATCGTTCGATCCCGCGTGATTTGGCTTTTGGTTCTAGCACTTGGTGCAACGTTTACAGTTTCAGTGCTTGGAGCTTTTGAAGCTGAAATTGAACAGCTTGTCGTGCTGACCTTGTTTGTTCCACTGCTTATCGGCCTTGGCGGAAACACCGGAAATCAGGCAGCAACAACCGTGACGCGAGCTCTAGCTTTGCAGGATGTAAGAACAAAAGACATATGGCTCGTTCTCTTCCGTGAACTTCGAGTAGGTGCCTTGCTCGGCTTACTTCTTGGCTCGATAGGTTTTGGACTAGCTTCCGCAGTCTTTGGCGTCGAAATTGGAACGGTTATTGGATTGACTCTGTTTTCAATTTGCACCGTTGCGGCAACTGTCGGGGGAGTAATGCCGCTTGTAGGGTTGGCTTTGAGGGCTGACCCAGCGGTTTTTTCCAATCCGTTCATCACAACTTTTGTGGATGCTACTGGATTGGTGATCTATTTCCTGATTGCAAAGGCAGTGCTGGGAATCTAACCCTTTTGGTTCATTGATTTGTGTCCGAGAGGGGACTTGAACCCCTACCCCCTTGCGAGGACTAACACCTCAAGCTAGCGCGTCTACCATTCCGCCACCCGGACGTGACTTGTATTACGGCCCCAATGTTAGCACGGCCCATCCTTGGAAAATCTTCTGGATACTTGGAACCGAAGGCGAATGCGGGTAGTTTTGGTTTATGGCTACTGATCCGAGAAACGCTTTGACTCAACTTATTGCTTCTTTTGAGAAGCACTTTGAGGCAGCTAGTTCCAAGCGAGGCGAAGAGGATTCAAGCGTCGAGCAGGCCTACTACCAACTTGAGGATGCATTCCTAAATTACGAAGAAGCACTTAGCACTGAGCTCGGTGAGTTCTTACCGTTCACGCTGGCTGAAGACGATCAGTGAGTTTTTTTGAAGCCCTAATTCTTGGTTTAGTGCAGGGACTTACAGAGTTTCTGCCTATTTCATCATCTGCTCACGTCCAGATTGCACAGCAGTTGATGAGCCTCTCAGAACTTTCAAAACCACAGCTAACTGCGTTTATCGCAACTATTCAACTTGGCACGGAATTTGCTGTTGTTTCATACTTCATAAAAGACATCACTCGAATCGGATCTTCCTGGCTGCGCTGGTCAACAAAGCCCAGTTCAACAATGACTAGCGATACAAAACTTGGCTGGTTGGTAATCATCGGAACTCTTCCGGTTCTGATTCTCGGTCTTGCGTTCCGGGATTTTATTGAAAATGACGTTAGAAACCTTTGGGTCATCGCTTACACGCTAATCGGTTTTGGTGTCTTGTTGGGACTCGCTGACTTTTTTGGAAAAAAGACAAAGAGCATTTCAGGGCTTAATTTTTCTCACGGTGTGGCCTTTGGAATGGGGCAGGCGTTGGCATTGGTTCCAGGGGTATCTCGTTCGGGAGGCACAATCACAGTTGGTTTGATGTTGGGCTACACAAGACAAGCGGCAGCTCGCTATAGCTTTTTGTTGGCGATTCCGGCAGTTCTGGGATCGGGTCTTTTTCAGTTTTTTGCAAGCGTTGGTGACCTAAGCCAAGACTTACTGGTTGCAACAGTGGTAGCCACAATTGTCTCGGGGGTAGTTGGGCTTAGTGTTATCCACTACCTGCTGAAATATCTGCAGAAGGGCTCGTTCCTGCCGTTTGTGATTTGGCGCGTAGGCGTCGGTGTTTGGCTACTGGTGATGCTCACAAGTGGAGCACTAACGGCCTAATTCTCCGGTGGTTTTTCTTCGGACTGCAAGAACTTTTCTAGTTCGCGAGCTATTGCTTCACCCGAGGCAGCCTCTGATTCAAACTCATCACGGGTTTTTTCGAGTTGCTGGATATAGCCTGCCATCTCTTCGTCATTTTCGGCAATCTCGTCTATGCCACGCTCCCACTCAAAGGCCTGGTCCGCCAAGTCTCCTTGAGAAAAGCTCACACCCAGCATCTTCTCCAGCTCCGCCATTAATGCAAGCGTTGCCTTTGGAGAAGGTGAGTTATGCACGTAGTGAGGAACCGCGGCCCAAAGAGCCATTGTGGGAATGCCGGCTGCTTCGAGTGCTATTCCAAGTGTTGACAAAATACCTACCGGACCTTCGTAGCTTGAGCGCTCGATATTCATCGCAGAACGAACTTTCTCGTTCTGGCTAGTCGCATTTACGGTTATTGGTCTGGTGTGAGGGGTATCCGCGAGCATGCCGCCAAGGAAGATAACCGCTTCAATTTCTCGGTCTTCAATCATTTCTAGAATTTCAGCCGTGAACGACTTCCATCTTCTTGCTGGCTCAGTCCCAATCAGAACACTGAATCTTGAGAGAATCGGATCCTTGTCGGTTGAGATCATGAAGGCAGTGCCTGGCCAGGTCAGTTCCCGATCTCCAGATTCGTCAAAGGAAACCGATGGACGAGTGAATTGGAAGTCGTAGTAATCCTCAGGATCTACTTCCGCAGCCACCTGGCACTGAAGTGCTTCGCTGATTAGCTTGGCTGCCGAGCTAGCAGATTCGGCTGCGTCGTTCCAGCCCTCGAATGCGCAAATAAGCACCCGGCCACCGAAAATACTGTTTTCGCTAGTCACTTTTTGAAATCTTGCCCTTTGATTACTGGTTTGTTTGAGATGGATTAACTGTAAGGCTAAATGCCAAAGCTAGACTTCAAACATCATGATTTTCAAGCAACTCCCAGCAGCCGTTCTATGGGACATGGACGGCACACTTATCGACTCAGAGCCCTACTGGTTGAAGAGCGAAGGTGCCTTTGCTAAGGCAAATAACAGCAGCTGGACTGAGCAAGACGGTTTGAGCTTGGTTGGCATGTCACTTTATGACTCATCTAAAATCATCAAAGAGCGCGTCGGTTCAGATCTAGAGCCTGAGCAGATTATCGAGCACCTGACCGACGGGGTCGCTGCTCAGTTGAAGCAGGAAATTTTCTGGCGACCTGGGGCTCGGGAACTGCTAGTTCTGCTTCGGAAGAAAAGAATCAAAACTGCTCTAGTGACAATGTCCATGCACCGCATGGCAAAGCAGGTAGCTGATTCAATCGGTTTCGATGCTTTTGACGTGATCGTTGCCGGAGACGATGTTCGTCAAGGAAAACCCCATCCTGAGCCGTACCTCAAAGCTGCAGAGCTGCTTGGCGAAAAGCCGGAGGACTGTGTTGCTTTTGAAGATTCACTGACGGGGCTTCGCTCGGCTGAGGCTGCCAACACCAAAGCGGTTGGAGTCAAGAACATCGTGGAGATCCCTATTGAAACAGGTCGCATTCTCTGGCCCACTCTTGAAGGCGTGACTATGGCTGATCTTCGAAGGCTGTTCAAGTGACGAAGAGAACTCACACCTTTAAAGCCGGTGACAAAGTACAGCTGACCGGACCGAAGGGAAGGCTAAACACCATCACGCTTGTCAAAGGAGGGGCTTTCGGAACTCACCGCGGTGATCTGAAACACGATGACATTATCGGAAAAGCCGATGGCTCTGTAGTCGCAACTCAAAACGGCGTTGAGTATCTGGCTCTGAAACCGCTCATGAATGATTTCGTGTTATCAATGCCACGCGGAGCGGCAATCATTTATCCGAAAGACGCTGCACAAATTCTTGTTGAAGGAGACATCTTCCCTGGAGCGGTAGTTGTTGAGGCGGGAGTTGGATCAGGTGCTCTTAGCATGTATCTGCTTCGGGCAATTGGGGATTCTGGTGAATTGCACTCGTTTGAACGGCGTTCTGAATTTGCCGAAATTGCGGCAGGTAACGTCAAATCTCAGCTGGGTACTAACCCAAAGAACTGGAAGATTCACTTTGGAGACCTGCAGGAGCAACTTCCTAAAAAACTCAAGCCGCAAAGCGTGGATCGGGTAGTACTTGACATGCTGGCGCCTTGGGAGTGCATTGATGAATGTGCAACTGCTTTGGCTCCAGGAGGTTTGATGATTGTCTACGTTGCAACAGCAACCCAGCTTTCTCGGGTCGCAGAGGATCTGCGTTCTTCGAGATTGTTTACCGAACCACTGGCATTTGAAACTTTGGTTAGACCCTGGCACCTTCAGGGATTAGCGGTTAGGCCAGAGCATCGGATGATTTCTCATACTGGCTTTTTGCTTACTGCACGCCGCCTCGCACCAGGAGTAGTTTTGCCCCAGTTCAAATC
>WLFS01000069.1 GCA_009703635.1 Actinomycetota bacterium | reverse complement strand
GTCAACTGAACCGTTGAAGCGATAGCTTCTTCGCGGGTTAGCTCGCCATCGAGCTCACCCAGTGCCTGCGCGTAGCCAATCGCAACTGAAGCAGTCTTGCTGTCCCTAAAGCCAGATGGAATCAGTGACGCTACTTCCTCGACTAGTCCCTGCTCCCACATTTTCAAAACGCGCTTTTCAAGCCTTGGAAGAAGTTGCTCGCGTTCCATTCGGAGGCCAAACTCGAGTACCGGTTGCCAGGATTCAATTTCATCGGGTAGTGAAGCTGCAAACGGCTCTCCCGTAATCATCACAATCTCTAACGCTCTGACTATCCGTCTTCCGTTCTCAGGGATAATCCGGCTTGCTGCAATTTGGTCGAGCTCGGCAAGTTTCTTATGCATGTGAAGAGGGCCGTGCTCGATAAGTTCGGCTTCCAGTTGGGCTCTAAGCTCTTGGTCTCTATCGGGAAACTCAAAATTGTTCAGGCACGATGCCGCATACAACATCGACCCGCCAACAAGAATTGGAATAATCCCAGATTCCTGAAGCTGCAGAATCTTCGCACGAGCAAGCCTCTGATATTCAGCTGCTGTGGATTCCTGAGTTATCTCAAGCACGTCAATTAGGTGGTGTGTGATGCCTCGGCGCTCTACGAGCGGAAGCTTGGCGGTTCCAATGTCCATGCCCTTGTATAGCTGCATAGCATCGGCATTTACGATTTCGGCTTTTTGTCCAACGCTGTTGATGTATTCAGCGATACCAAGCGCCAGCTCACTCTTCCCTGTGCCAGTGGCGCCAACCACGGCAAATAGCTGTGAGCTCATTTACTTGACGCGAATGGTTGGAAGTCCAAGATTTACACTCGAGACGCTCGCTGAATCCGTTTCGCAAGAAGAAGTGCTGCCTCGCTCGAATGCATCTCCAGCGCGTGTTGGACGCACTGAATAGCCAGCTGCTGGTTGATCCGCAAACAAGAAGTATGGCTTGGCGTCTGTGACGGTGACGGTGACCAGATCCCCTGGTCGAGGGTCTGTGTGTCCAGCAGGGGTTTCGAAGTGCACCAGGCGGTTATCTCTAGCCCTGCCGGTAAGTCTTTGAGTTTGGGCGTCCTTGCGACCCTCGTGGTTTGCGACCAGTACCTCGACGCTTTTACCAAGCTGTTTCTTGTTTTCTTGCCAAGCGATCTCGTTCACGTGAGATATCAATCTCTCGTAGCGGTCTTGAACTACTTCTTTAGGAATTTGGTTAGCCATTTCACCGGCAGGGGTTCCAGGGCGAATTGAATACTGGTAGGTGTAGGCCATCGAAAATGCTGATTCAGTTGCAACCCTCATGGTGTCCTGGAAGTCCTGCTCTGTCTCTCCTGGAAAACCAACAATGATGTCGGTGGTAATTGCGGCGTCGGGAATGGCTTTTCTCACCCGATCAAGAATTCCCAGATACTTATCGCTTCGGTAGCTTCGCTTCATGTTCTTCAAAACTTCGTTGGAGCCTGATTGCAGCGGCATGTGAAGGTGTGGCATCACGTTGGGAGTTTCCACCATGGCGTCAATCACGTCATCGGTGAAAGCAGCAGGGTGAGGTGACATAAAGCGGACCCGCTCTAGGCCATCAATTTCGCCGCAGGCCCTCAATAGCTTCGCAAAAGCTCCTCGTTCGCCGAACTCGACGCCATAGGTATTTACGTTTTGTCCCAGGAGGGTTATCTCAATCACACCGTCTTCTACCAGCGCTTTGATTTCGCTCAGAATCTCGCCTGGACGGCGGTCTTTTTCCTTACCTCGAAGCTGCGGAACAATGCAAAATGTGCAGGAGTTATTGCACCCAACAGAAATAGAGACCAAGCCGGCATAAACAGAGTCCCGCTTAGTCGGCAGATTGGATGGGAACGTCTCCAGCGCCTCGATAATCTCAACCTGAGCTTCGCGGTTATGCCTGGCACGCTCTAGCAGAGTCGGTAGGGAGCCCATGTTGTGGGTTCCGAAAACCACATCAACCCAGGGGGCCTTTTTGATGATGATGTCGCGATCTTTCTGAGCTAAACACCCACCTACCGCAATCTGAAAATTGGGGTTGGCTTCTTTTTTGGCAAGCATGGTGCCGAGGTTTCCATAGAGCTTATTGTCGGCATTTTCACGAACGGCACAGGTGTTGAAAACAACCACGTCTGTTTCTCCTGGCACACCAGGAAGGTATCCGGCATCCTCGAGCAGTCCGGAGAGTCGCTCGGAGTCGTGAGAGTTCATTTGGCAGCCATAAGTTCGAACTTCGTAGCTGCGGGTTTGGGTAAGCATCAGAGTTCTGATTTTACCGCGTGGGCCTCTGCTTCCCTAATGGCGGCAAAAACTACTCCTGAGCCAAAGCCTCTTCGCTGCAAGAAGCCAACTAAACGTCGATTTCTAACCTCTGGAGCCAACTTGGCCAATTGGCCCAGTCTCTTTATCGCAACCTCAGTTGCAACCGCCAACTCGTCCTCATCCGATATCTCGGCTGCAACCTGGTTGATTAGGTCCTGATCTAGTCCCTTGTCAGCCAGTTTCCTCTTGACCATCGAGCGAGCTAGACCATGGGTTCGTCTGGAAGCATCGATTACCTGCTGGGCGTATGCTGAGTCATCGATTAGTTCAACTTCTGTGAACCGTTGAATGACGTGATTGGCAATTGCCGCAGGAATCTCATGCTTTTCTAAAGCCTCAGCCAACTCGGACGAGGATTTGGGTCCTCGCTCGAGTAGCTTCAGAACAATGTTTCGAGCACGTTCCTCGAGGTTATCTACCGACGAGAGCATTATTAGCTCGCGCTAGCTGCCTTTTTAGGTGCTGCCGGTACTTCCTCAACTGGAAGATCAGCAACCGCTCTTGGAACACCAACACCAAGCTTGGTTTTGATCTTCTTCTCAATGTCATTTGCAACTTCAGGGTTTTCAAGCAGGAAGTTTCTGGAGTTTTCTTTACCCTGTCCTAGCTGGTCGCCTTCGTAGGTGTACCAGGCACCAGATTTCTTTACAATCTCGTGCTCAACACCGAAGTCCAGCAGGCTTCCCTCGCGGGAGATTCCAACACCGTAAATGATGTCGAACTCAGCCTGCTTGAAAGGAGAAGCCATCTTGTTCTTGACGACCTTAACGCGAGTTCTGTTTCCAACAGCCTCGGTGCCATCCTTCAAGGTTTCAATGCGACGAATATCGAGTCGAACCGAAGCGTAGAACTTCAGAGCCTTACCTCCAGCGGTGGTCTCTGGGCTTCCGAAGAAGACACCGATCTTCTCGCGAAGCTGGTTGATAAAGATCATGGTGGTGTTGGTGTTGCTTAGCGCACCAGTTAGCTTGCGAAGAGCTTGGGACATAAGCCTTGCCTGAAGACCCATGTGTGAGTCTCCCATCTCGCCTTCGATTTCTGCTCTTGGAACCAGTGCAGCAACCGAGTCAACGATGATCACGTCGATTGAGCCTGAGCGAATCAGCATGTCCGCAATTTCCAAAGCCTGCTCACCGGTGTCTGGCTGGCTTACCAGTAGAGCATCGATGTCAACGCCGAGCGCCTTGGCATATTCCGGGTCCAAGGCGTGCTCGGCGTCGATGAACGCAGCAATTCCTCCAGCGCGCTGGGCATTGGCGATTGCGTGCAGGGCAAGGGTGGTCTTACCAGAAGACTCTGG
>WLFS01000068.1 GCA_009703635.1 Actinomycetota bacterium | reverse complement strand
CGCCCCCAGTAGGATTCGAACCTACGCTCCCGCCTCCGGAGGGCGGTGCTCTATCCCCTGAGCTATGGGGGCAATACTTGCTTCAGCCTAACAGCGTGGCTAGAAATGGGCCTTTCTCGGTATGATTTGTTAAGAATTCCCTTTATTTACCTAAGGTGTTTCTCACCGCCGAGATCTTTGAATTCTTTTTAGCTCCTACTCGTGAGGCAAAACCGTGACTCCAGCAGAACTAGCTGTGGCCATTCGGCGCATCTTGGAACAGATGCAAGCTGATGGCTCGCTGGTCGCGGCCGAACTGCCAGCTGAGATTGTGGTTGAGCGCCCAAGAAATCGTGAGCATGGTGATTGGGCAACCAACGCCGCTATGCAACTATCTGGATTGTTTGGTTTGAACCCGAGAGCTTTTGCAGAACTGCTAGCTCCAAGAATTGAAGCTCTGGATGAGGTTTCCAAGGTGGATATCGCAGGACCTGGCTTTATCAACATCACTTTGAACCTGGCAAGCGCCGGAGCCTTAGCAAAAGCGATTGTTGAAGCAGGCTCGAACTACGGCAAGGGCGAGAGCCTAAAGGGCCTGAAGATGAACTTGGAGTTTGTCTCAGCAAACCCAACCGGTCCAATCCACATGGGAGGAACCCGCTGGGCAGCAGTTGGGGACTCACTTGCTCGAGTTTTGGCATTTCAGGGAGCTTCAGTCACACGCGAGTACTACTTCAATGACCACGGAGAGCAGATCGACCGTTTTGCTAGATCCCTACTGGCTCGCGCCAAGGGCTTGCCAGCACCAGAGGATGGATACGGCGGTCAATACATAGAGCAGATTGCAAACGCTGTGATGGCTAAATCCTCAAAGGACATCCTGACCCTCAGCGAGGAGGACGCCCAAGAAGCTTTCCGCGCTGAGGGAACTGAACTGATGTTTGGTGAGATCAGGCAGTCGCTGCACGAGTTCGGTGTTGATTTTGATGTTTACTTCCACGAAAACTCTCTGCATGACTCAAAAGCTGTTGAGAAGGCAATCACCAGACTTCGTGAATTAGGTCACGTCTTCGACGAAGACGGTGCCGTTTGGCTTCGCTCAACTGAATTTGGTGACGACCGGGACCGAGTAATTATCAAGTCTGACGGAAATGCTGCCTACATCGCAGGAGATCTTGCTTACTACTTAGATAAGCGTGAGCGCGGATTTGATCGCTGCCTAATCATGCTTGGAGCTGACCACCACGGTTATGTTCAGCGAATGATGGCGATGTGTGCAGCATTTGGCGATGAGCCAGGAGTAAACCTAGAAATTCTCATTGGTCAGATGGTGAACCTACTTCGCGACGGCGAGCCAGTTCGCATGTCTAAGCGCGCTGGAACTGTTGTCACGATGGAAGATCTAGTTGAGGCAGTCGGCGTTGATGCTGCAAGGTATGCGCTCGCAAGGTCATCCTCAAACTCGCAATTGGATATCGACCTTGCTCAACTATCCAAAAAGACCAATGACAACCCGGTGTTTTATGTTCAGTACGCGCATGCCAGGACTCAACAGGTTGCAGTAAATGCAAAGAGCATGAGCGTGGACCACTCGAACTTCGACCCTGCGCTTCTGAATCACCCGACCGAGACCGATTTGCTCGCGAAGCTTGGCGAGCTGCCGCGACTGGCTGTTCAAGCAGCTGAATTTAGAGAGCCACATAGAATTGCAAGATACCTCGAAGAAGTTGCTGGCAGCTACCACCGCTGGTACGACAACTGCAGAGTTATCCCACTGTCAGACAAGCCAGTTGAGCCAATTCATTCCACAAGATTATGGCTCAACGACGCAGCCGGTGTTGTACTTAGAAATGGTCTTGGACTTTTGGGTGTCCAAGCCCCGGAGCGGATGTAATCATGAGTGCTAATCAAGCAAAATTTGCTCCAGCTTGGCTCGTTGAACCAAAGGACGCCAACCACATCGATTCCAAGATTTGGCCGGCTGGTATGACCAGGTCCCAAGCGGGAGATATTTCTTTAGCAGGTGTCCCAGTTGGACAGTTGGCTGCTCAGTATGGAACTCCTTTGATGCTGATTGACCAGGATGACTTTTTTGCAAGAGGCAAGAAAGTAAAAAGCGCTTTCGAAAAGGCAGCAGCTGGAATTGGATCAAGCGCGAAGATTTACTACGCAGGCAAATCTCTACTGACCACCGAGATCGTGAAATGGATTGACCAGCTTGGATTGAACCTGGATGTTTCAACCGGGGGAGAACTGGCTCTTGCTCTTTCCGGTGGAATCAGCCCTGATCGAATCGGACTGCACGGTAACAACAAGTCTCTGTATGAAATCGGTCGAGCTGTGACAGCAAATGTTGGAGCAATAGTTATTGACTCTGAAATTGAGATTGAGCGCATTGCTTCGGTTGCTGGCGCGCAAGACAAGATTCAGCCTGTTCGCATTCGAGTAAATTCCGGAGTGCACGCTTACACCCACGAGTACCTGGCAACCGCGAGGGAAGATCAAAAGTTTGGTATCGCGATTTCAGATGTTCCGGCATTGGTCGCGAAAATTAGGTCCCACTCTCACTTGAAGTTTCTTGGTTTGCATTCGCACATCGGCTCGCAGATCTTTGCCATTGAGGGCTTTGTTGAATCAGTTCGTCGATTGATCCCGCTTCACAAGCAGCTACTTGAAGGCGGAGAGGTCCCGGAGCTCAATATCGGTGGGGGTTTTGGAATCAACTACACATCGGCCGATGAAGCTCCAGCTATCGAGGTTTTTGCCGACCAAATTTCTAATGAGGTTGCCAAGCTTTGTGGCGAGGCAGGAATTTCAGTTCCGGTGCTTTGCTTCGAACCTGGCCGAGTAATTTCAGGACCTGCGGGAATCACTGTCTACAACGTCGGAACAATCAAAGACGTGCAGCTTTCTGAAGATGGAGTAACTGGAGTTAGAAAGTACATCAGCATAGATGGAGGCATGAGCGATAACGCACGGCCAAGTTTGTACACTGCCGACTACTCACCGATTCTTGCCTCTAGATCTTCAACCGCGAAGCCAGCACTAGCGAGAGTGGTTGGTAAGCACTGCGAGAGCGGCGACATTGTTGTCAGAAACTGCTACCTGCCAGAAGATGTAAACCCCAACGACCTAGTGGCCGTAGCTGCAACCGGCGCCTACTGTCACTCGCTGGCTAGCAACTATAACTACGTAACTCGCCCCGCAATTGTTGCGGTCAAGGGCGGAAATGCTCAGCTAATACTTAGAGCTGAAACCGAAGCCGACATGTTTGCGCGCGACCCTGGCTACTCGGAAGACAAGACAGGGTAGTTTTGAATGGGTAAGGAATCGAATTTGAGTGAATATCGCCCAATCAGGGTTGCGTTGCTTGGCGCCGGATCAGTTGGATCCGAGGTCGCCAGGCTATTGCTTGAGCAAAAAAGCGAATTAGCCGCGCGCGTTGGTGCGGAGCTAGAGCTAGTTGGCGTTGCCGTTAGGGATCTGAAAACCAAGCGCAACGGATTTCCAAAAGAGCTATTGACTACAGATGCCGAGAGCTTGATTCTTGGCGCCGACATAGTGATCGAAGTAATGGGCGGTTTACAGCCGGCCAAGGACTACATTCTTCTGGCTTTGAATTCCGGCTCGGATGTAATCACTGCCAATAAGGCATTACTCG
>WLFS01000067.1 GCA_009703635.1 Actinomycetota bacterium | reverse complement strand
GCCGCCGGTAAGACTCCAGCAGTTATCTACGGCCACGGCTCAGAGCCAAGGCATATCACACTTCCAGCTCATGAGATTGCTCTTGTGCTTCGCCACAAGAACGCTCTTATTGATTTGGACATCGCAGGCTCAGCTCAGCTGGTACTTGTAAAGTCCGCAACCAAGGACGTTGTCACACAGGTCATCGAGCACGTTGACCTACTTGAGATTAAGAAGGGTGAGCGTGTACACGTTGAAGTTCCAGTTCACGTTGTTGGCGAATCTCTTTCTGGTACCACTATCGATCTTGAGCACAAGACTCTAAAGCTAGAAGTAGATGCAACCACTATTCCTGAGTACGTTGAGGCAGTGTTCAACAAGGAAGGTGCTGGTTTCCACTTGCTAGCAAAGGACATCGTCATTCCTGCTGGCGCCAAGCTAGAACTAAAGCCAGATGAGCTAATTGCTTCGGTTGTTGTAACCGCTGCTGGCAAGAACGAGGAACCAGCTGTTGTTGCAGCTGAGGCTGCTCCTGCGGCAGCTAAGGCTCCGGAAGCTAAAGCTGAGTAATACCTTTTTAGTAGTTGGGCTCGGCAACCCCGGGCCCAATTACGCACTTAACCGCCACAACGTTGGTCAGATGTTGCTCGATGTTGTTGCGGCCAGATTCGGCGAAACCTTCAAGGCCCACAAGTCAAACGCACTGGTAGCTGAAGTCAAAATTATTGGTGGACCAAAGCTAATTTTGGCCAAGCCGCTATCTTTCATGAATCTTTCCGGCGGCCCAACTTCTTCGCTCATGAACTTTTACAAACTAGACCCTGAATCATTGATTGTTGCTCACGATGAACTAGACATACCGCCGGCTACTTTCAGACTGAAGCAGGGCGGCGGACACGGTGGGCACAACGGAACTCGCGACATAATCTCAGCGATTGACAGTAATGATTTTGCGCGTATCCGACTTGGAATCGGAAGACCACCTGGATCGGCCGATGCAGCCGATTACGTTCTAAAGAATTTCTCAAGTTCAGAAAAAACTGAGCTGGCTGTGACTCTGGAGATCGCAGCTGACGCGCTTGAAGAAATGGCGCGCAATGGCATCGTGGCCGCTCAGGCAAAATTCCACGCACCAGGCGAGAGCGGTACTGCTTAGACTTGACCTTGTGAAAAAGCACGGGGTACTCGCGCGCCTGGGCCAGGGCTACCCGTTTGCAAAACTTCAGTCAAACCTTGAAAACTCAAGGATTTCCATCGTCGCACCTCAGAGTGCAAATTCATTTTTGCTCACTTTGTTTTCTGAGCTCAAAGGCGATAAGCCCCCAATTCAACTGATCGTTGCATCAACAGGACGTGAGGCTGAAGACATTGAACAAGAGCTTGCCTATTTAGATCCCGAAGCGGAGATTCTGCTGTTTCCATCTTGGGAAACACTCCCGCACGAGCGGCTAAGCCCAAGCGCTGAAACGGTTGGTCGACGCTATCAGACACTAGCCCGACTGCACGAGTTGTCCTTGAAGCCACCGGTTCACCAGGTCTATGTTTTGATTTCAATTCGTGCAGCCCTGCAGCCAATAGTTGCCGGCTTGGAGAAGTTCCCACCACTATCGCTGGTACAGGGCAGAGATTATCTACTTCCTGAGTTATCGCTCAAGCTAGTCGAGCAGGCCTATCAGCGAGTGGACATGGTTTCACGTCGTGGGGAATTTGCAGTCCGCGGTGGAATTCTTGATATCTTCCCGACCACCGCTGAGCACGCGGTGCGGCTAGAGTTTTTCGGCGATGAGCTGGAGGAAATTAGAGAGTTCTCTGTTGCCGATCAGCGCTCGTCAACCACGAAGCTCGAGACGTTAACTCTTTATCCCGCCAGGGAACTGATCATCACGCCTGCGGTGGCTTCAAGGGCAAGGGAAATGATGCATGAGTTCCCAAACCTCTCCGCGATGCTGGAGAAAATCTCACTTGGCATGCCAGTGGAGGGCATGGAGTCTCTTGCGCCAGCTCTTGCCGATTCAATGATTTCTATATTTGATTACCTGCCAAAGAACGTGACAGTTGTGCTGTTGTCACCAGAAAAAGCAGCTGCAAGAGCTGCGAGCCTGGTTGAAACTAATGAAGAGTTTTTGCACGCAGCCTGGGATGCAGCGATGGATGGAGCATCAGCCCCAATTGATTTATCCGGTGGAGGCTTTATTGACTTTGCTTCCTTCAGTGCGAAAATGTCGAAGTTTCAACTTGTTACCCTTTCGCCATTTGGGGAAGATAGCGAAGATGTTGTGAATCTAGGAATCCTTGAAGTTCCAAACTTCAAGGGAGTAGACGCAACGGCTCTGGAATGGGTCACAACCCAAATTGACCAAGGTCATCTTGTGGTTATCTCCGCCCAAGGTCACGGAACTGCAGAGCGGCTTCGTGAGGTTTTCATTCATGGAAAGCTTCAAGCAGATCTGGTGGATGAATTTCCAACTGAGCCAAAACCTAAGACGATCTATGTCATCCAGTCTCCGATCAAAAAAGGTTTTGTTTCGGAAAGCTCGAAACTTACCTTTCTAACCAACACCGAGTACTACTCAAAGAGCAGCTATGCCTCACCTCAGGTTCGAAAACTAGCTGTCAAGCGAGGCGCTGCGGTTGACCCACTTACCTTAAAGTCCGGGGATTTTGTCGTTCACGAGATTCACGGGATTGGAAGATTTAAGGAACTGGTTCAAAGAACCAGCGGCATTGGCTCAAGGCAGCATCAGAGAGAGTATCTGTTGATTGAGTACGCGTCTCCAAAGCGCGGCTACCCAGAAGACACCTTGTTTGTTCCAACTGATCAACTAGACATGCTCACTCGTTATGTGGGCGGTGAAGCCCCCGTGATTTCTAAGCTCGGAGGCTCTGATTGGGCACGAGCTAAGGGCAACGCGCGAAAAGCGGTTCGAAAGATTGCTATTGACCTAGTCAAGCTCTACTCGGCTCGAATGAACTCCAAGGGTTATGCATTTGCATCGGATACTCCTTGGCAGCACGAACTAGAAGAAGCTTTTCAGTTCCAAGAAACCCCTGATCAGCTGACAACAATCGACGAAGTCAAAAGGGATATGGAAAAGCCAGTACCGATGGATCGCCTGCTGGCAGGTGATGTAGGTTACGGAAAAACCGAAGTCGCGGTGCGAGCTGCTTTCAAGGCCATCCAAGACGGCAAGCAGGTTGCCATGCTGGTTCCGACAACCTTGCTAGTAAGACAGCACACCGACACTTTCCTTGAGCGATTTGCTGGATTCCCAGTGAATGTAAAGTCGCTATCGAGATTCCAGAGCGCTAAAGAAGTCAAAGAAACAATTGCCGGATTGGCAACCGGGGAAGTCGATCTGGTCATCGGAACTCATCGACTGCTCTCAGATACTGTCAAGTTTCGAAATCTTGGACTGATCATCATTGATGAAGAACAGCGTTTCGGTGTAGAGCACAAGGAAAAACTAAAGGCCATTAAGACAAATGTCGACATCTTGGCCATGAGCGCCACCCCAATTCCAAGAACTCTGGAGATGGCAATCACCGGCATTCGTGAAATGTCAACTCTTGCAACACCTCCTGAGGATAGGCATCCAATTCTCACCTTCATCGGTGGCTACAGCGAAAAGCAGGTGGCGGCAGCAATTAGACGAGAGCTGATTAGAGAAGGACAAATCTTCTTTGTCCACAACCGAGTCGCAACTATCGAGAAAACTGCAAATGATCTTGC
>WLFS01000066.1 GCA_009703635.1 Actinomycetota bacterium | reverse complement strand
TGGCTTGCGTTTGCGCTTTCAAACCTAGATTTGGCAAGCGATCTGGGTGCAGTAGCTGCCGCTGGACTTGTTCCGTTCTTGGTTGGAGATGCGATCAAGATGGCTTTGGCTGCGGCAGCTCTACCGCTGGCCTGGAAGTATCTCGGAACTAAATAGAAAATCCGATTGCGCGCATTTGCTCGCGACCGTCATCTGTGATTTTTTCAGGACCCCATGGCGGCATCCAGACCCAATTGATTCGGAATGCGTCAACAACCCCATCGAGAGCCTCTGCGGTTTGCTCTTCCAAAACATCAGTTAGAGGACAGCCTGCTGATGTCAGAGTCATGTTGATTAGTAGCGACTCGTCTTCATCTGCAAGTTCAAGTCCATAGATAAGGCCCAAATCTACGATGTTGACACCAATCTCAGGGTCAATAACTTCCTTTAGTGCTTCCTCTACTTTGTCGTAGAGCACCGGCTCTAGTTCTCTTGGCATGTTAGGCGTTCACGTACCTGTCGTAACCATCTGCTTCTAGTCGGTCTGCAAGTTCCGGACCGCCCTGCTCGGCAATTTTTCCAGCAACGAAAACGTGAACAAAATCTGGTTTGATGTAGTTCAGAATGCGGGTGTAGTGGGTGATTAGCAGCACACCCATGCTGTTTTCTGCCTTGATACGGTTTACACCCTCTGCAACTACGCGCAGAGCGTCAACGTCTAGACCGGAATCGGTTTCATCAAGAACAGCCATCTTTGGCTTCAGAAGTTCCATCTGCAAGATCTCGTGACGCTTCTTCTCACCACCCGAGAATCCCTCGTTCACGTTTCGCTCTGTGAATGCTGGATCCATCTTGAGATTTTCCATTGCGGTTCTAACATCAGCGACCCAACCGCGAAGCGCTGGTGCTTTTCCGTCAACAGCAGTTTTTGCCGTGCGGAGAAAGTTTGAAACGCTAACGCCTGGAATCTCGACCGGGTACTGCATTGCAAGGAATAATCCAGCACGAGCTCGTTCGTCAACTGACATTTCAAGCACGTTTTCTCCATCTAGCAAGATCTTACCCTGGGTCACTTCATACTTCGGGTGACCAGCTATCGAGTAAGCCAAAGTTGACTTGCCAGATCCATTCGGACCCATAACTGCGTGAGTCTCACCACTTTTGATAACAAGATCAACTCCGCGGAGGATTTCCTTGGTGCCCTGCTCAGTTTCAACCGAGACGTGTAGGTTCTTGATTTCTAGTGTCGCCATGTGATTACTCCGTGTCCTTGTCGTACTCGATAAATACTTCGCCGTTTTCAACCAGCACTTCATAAACTGCCACTGACTCGTAGGCAGGAAGATTCAATGGCGCGCCAGTCTCCAGCGAGAATTTTGCCCCGTGTGCCCAGCACTCAATGGTTTCGTCGTCGACGAATCCTTCGCTGAGTGAAATCTCTCCATGAGAGCACTTATCAGCTAAAGCTTTAAACTCACCTTTTTTGGTATGAATCAGAGCTATTGCGTCATCCCCGATTTTGATGCGAAGCGCCTTGCCTGGTTTGATGTCTTCAACCTTGCAAATCATTAGTGCCATTAGCTTGCGCTCCTTTCAAGTTCATCTTCAATAGATACCGCTAGGCGCTCTTCGAGTTCGGGTACTCCAATTTGCTGGACTACTTCCATGAGAAAGCCTCGCACCACTAGGCGTCTTGCTTCAAGTTCTGAAAGACCTCTAGCCTGAAGGTAGAACAGCTGCTCATCATCAAACCGTCCCGAAGCACTTGCGTGCCCGGCTCCTTGAATCTGACCGGTTTCGATCTCGAGGTTTGGAACCGAGTCAGCTCGTGCTCCGTCGGTTAGTAGCAGGTTCCGGTTAAGTTCATAAGTGTCGGTTCCCTCGGCTGCAGCTCTAATCAGAACATCTCCCACCCAAACGGTGTGAGCTTTAGCTCCCTGAAGCGCTCCCTTATAGGTCACTCGAGACTTGCAGTTTGGCGCTGAGTGGTCGACAAAAATTCTGTGCTCCAGGTACTGACCGGCATCCGCAAAATACAGACCATACAAAGCAGCATCCCCACCAGGAGCTCCAAAGTGAGCCGATGGCGTCATGCGAACAACTTTTCCACCTAGAGTGACCATCACGTGCTTGAAACTTGAGTTGCGACCAAGCAATGCATACTGGGCTCCGTTATGAATTGAATCTGCGTTCCAATCCTGGATTGAAACAACAGTCAGCTTTGCATCATCCTCAATAACGAACTCGATGTTCTCCGACAGGGTCGCGTCGCCTCGGTGGTCAATAACAACAAAGGCATCAGAGCCCTTCTTGGCTTCAACGATGATGTGAAGAGCGGCAGGGTCTGCAGAGATCGAAGTAATGGTAAAAGTGCTTTGGGCTGAGTTGCTGGCAGATGACGGAATAGAAATCAGATAAGCAGCTTTGGCTGCTTCCCAACCAGCGGCTGCAACTCGGTCCTCTGGAATTCCTGCAGCACC
Organism: Actinomycetota bacterium; assembly: GCA_009703635.1. Next base: position 1,256 of record WLFS01000066.1, on the reverse strand, counting down.
AAAAAGTTTGTGATCGGAATTGATCCAGGAACTTTCAACTCCATCGGCTAGCTTGGCTTCGATATCGCCTGAGAATTCATCAAGTGAGTCTTGATCTAATCCCCCAAGGCGGTCAGCGGTAATGTATCGCCACTGCTCTTCGCGTGTGGAAATCTCTTCGAAGTCGTCCAGCTTGGTTGATTTTGGTCTTTCGGACCGAGTTTGAATCGGGACACCAAAGCCATGACTGTGCTCCGACAACCCATGCTGAGCTGTCTTGGTTGCTTCGCTCACTAGCCGACGGCTCCTTCCATCTGCATCTCGATTAGCTTGTTCAGCTCGAGCGCATATTCCATCGGCAGTTCCTTGGCGATTGGTTCGATGAATCCACGGACAATCATCGCCATCGCTTCGTCCTCCGGCATTCCGCGGGACTGCAAGTAAAACAGTTGCTCTTCACTTACTCGTGAAACGGTGGCTTCATGACCCATCGACACATCGTCTTCGCGGACGTCAACTGCCGGGTAGGTGTCCGAGCGAGAGATTGTGTCTACTAGTAGTGCGTCACAGCGAACTGTGTTAGCGCTGTGGTGGGCTCCTGGATTCACTCTGATTTCTCCGCGGTAAGAAGTTCTTCCGCCACCGCGAGCAATTGACTTGGAAACAATTGATGAAGAAGTGTAGGGAGCAAGGTGGATCATCTTGGCCCCGGCGTCTTGGTGTTGACCTTCTCCAGCGAATGCAACAGAGAGAGTCTCGCCTCTGGCTCTTTCTCCAGCCAATATCACCGAAGGGTATTTCATTGTCACCTTGGAGCCGATGTTGCCATCGATCCACTCCATGGTTGCGCCTTCGTGAGCGATTGCACGCTTGGTGACTAGGTTGTAGACGTTGTTAGACCAGTTTTGAATTGTTGTGTAGCGCACACGGGCACCCTTTTTCACAATGATCTCAACTACCGCTGAGTGCAGCGAATCTGATTTGTAGACCGGTGCGGTGCATCCTTCGATGTAGTGCACGTAAGAATCTTCGTCCGCAATAATCAAGGTTCTTTCGAACTGACCCATGTTTTCGGTGTTGATTCTAAAATATGCCTGTAGTGGGATCTCTACCTGAACTCCCTTCGGAACGTAGACAAATGAACCGCCAGACCAAACTGAAGTGTTTAGCGCTGCAAACTTGTTGTCTCCGGCAGGGATGACAGTTCCGAAGTATTCCTTGAAGATTTCCGGGTGCTCTTTAAGAGCGGTGTCGGTATCAAGGAAGATGACGCCCTT
>WLFS01000065.1 GCA_009703635.1 Actinomycetota bacterium | reverse complement strand
GCTGTTCTTTAGGAACAACAACCTCATACTTTTTCGCAACCACCATTTGGCCTGAGATAAAGCCACGACGGTTTTTCGTCACGCTAAATCGAATGACATTTAGAAGCATCCCAATTCCGGCTCCGATAACAACACCGGCGGCAACGTTAGTCAGAAGCAGCTCTTCTGTACCAGTGCCGGTTGCGCCAAACACTAGTCCAAAGAACATTCCAAGCCAGGATCCAGTTAGTGCTCCTGAAAGTGCGACTCGACCGTAGCCGAGTTTTCCTTTGATGGATTCAACGCTCTTTAGATCGGTTCCGATGATGGAAACGAGCCTTGCTGGAAAATCATGTTCAATCATGGACTCAACATATGAAACGGCAAGCTTGTAATCGGCGAAGGTTGCTAAGGTTTGACCCTCTGGGATGCTGGCACCGTTTTGCTTTGGACTCATGTATCTCATCCTCTCACGAAAGCGCCAACCCGTAGAGTTAAGGGGTGCAAGAAGCCATCCTCGAAGCCCTGTCAAAGGTAATCGACCCTGAGCTGCGCATTCCCCTCACCGAATTGGATATGGTCGGGGTAATCTCGATCAGCCCAGATGGCATCGCAGATGTTGAGATCAAACTAACCATCACTGGCTGCCCAGCGGCTCGAAGAATCGAATCAGAGTCGAAGCAGGCAATCGAAAAAGTCGCTGGAATTACTTCAGCGAATATCTCTCTGAGCGTCATGACCAAAGCTGAGCGCGACGCGTTGAAGACTAAGCTTCGCGGAGGAAAACCACTGAAGCACAATCCATTCGATAAAGACACACTCACAAACATCTTTCTTATTGGCTCCGGCAAAGGCGGTGTTGGTAAATCCACCATCACAGCCAATCTCGCAGTTTCTTTGGCAGCCCAAGGTCTTCGGGTTGGACTAATTGATGCCGACATCTATGGCTTCTCTATCCCCGGTCAGCTTGGCATCACCGACAAACCCACCAGAGTAGACGAGCTGATCTTGCCTCCCGTTGCCCACGGTGTGAAGGTGATTTCAATTGGGATGTTTATAGAAGGTAACACTCCTGTTGCATGGCGTGGACCCATGCTGCACCGAGCCATCGAGCAGTTCTTATCCGATGTCTTCTGGGCAGATCTAGATATCCTGCTCGTAGACCTTCCTCCCGGAACAGGGGATATCGCAATCACACTCGGCCAGCTTCTTCCAACTGCCAAGACCATTGTTGTGACCACCCCACAGATTTCAGCCAGTGAGGTTGCCGAGCGAAGTGGCGCAGTTGGTCTGCAAACCGGGCAAGCCATCTTCGGAGTGATTGAAAACATGAGCTATCTGGAAACCGGTGGCACCCGCATGGAACTTTTTGGTTCCGGTGGTGGGCAGCTTGTGGCGGAGCACCTATCCGAACTATCGGGCACGAAAGTTCCCCTCTTGGGTCAAATTCCAATTTCCATTCCGCTTCGAGAAGGCTCCGACTCAGGCAATCCCCTAGTTGGCCAAACGAGCAACGACTTAGCTGCCAAAGCCATCGAGCAAATCGCCCAAATAATCGCAGGTGCAGGCCGAAACCTAGCTGGCAGAAGGCTTCCGCTTTCAACAAGCTAGCAATTGCTTCGTAGACTTATGGGCATGAGCGAATACAGCATCCCGACCCTTTTGGCCCACCTACCGGAATCTTCCGATCAAGCAACGATTGTGAATCCGTCCACTGGCAAAAAAATCTATGACTTACCGCAGCTAAGTGTTGCCCAGGTAGCAAAGGCTGTTGCTGACGCGAGATTAGCTCAACCGGCTTGGGCTAAGACTTCAGTCAAGGAAAGATCGCAGGCGCTATTTCGCCTGCACGATCTGATCCTGAAAAATCAAGACAACCTGATGGATTTGCTTCAGCTCGAAACCGGCAAGGCCCGCTCGCACGCCTTCGAAGAAATTGCTGGTTCTCTTGGTTCGGCCAGGTATTTTGCCAAGGTTGCGCCTAAGACTCTAAAGACCCAAAAGACCATCTCTGGTGTTCCGCTGTTGACTCAGTCTTACGTTATGTATGCACCGGTTGGAGTAGTTGGCGTTATCACTCCCTGGAACTACCCGCTTGCTCTACAGATGCTTGATGTGTTGCCAGCAATTGTTGCCGGAAACACAGTTATCCAAAAAGCCGATAACCAAACAGCACTGGTTTCCCTCTACGCTCGCAAACTTGCCGTAGAAGCGGGTATTCCTGAATCGGCATGGACCATCGTGGTGGGCGATGGCGCAATTGTGGGAAACGCAATAACTGACTCGGTGGATTATGTTGCGTTTACCGGATCTACTAACACCGGAAGAATAGTAGCCGAGCGAGCAGCGAAGCGACTAATAGGATGCTCTCTTGAATTGGGTGGCAAGAATCCGATGATTGTTTTGCCAGGAGCAAAAGTTGGCGATGCAGCTGAAAAGGCCATGGGGGCGGCTTTTGGAAACTCCGGGCAGCTTTGCGTTGCAATTGAGCGGGTATATGTTCCAAACATCATGAAGGCAGCTTTTGAAAAAGAGCTCGCGGAGCGAGTCACCTCAATGGCAATTGGCAAAAGCGATGATTTCTCGATGGACATGGGAACCCTAACCGGAATCAATCAGCTAAATCGCGTTCAGGATTTTGTCTCCGACGCCGTCGGTAAAGGCGCCAAAGTTCTAGCTGGCGCGAAAGCTCTTCCTGAATTTGGACCTTACTACTACGCACCAACGGTATTGACTGATATCACTGAGGAAATGCGCCTGGCTCGCCAAGAAGTATTTGGTCCGCTAATTGCGGTTATTGGCTACGACAACATCGATCAGGCAGTCGAACTTGCCAACGACACCGAGTTTGGATTGAACGCCTCGGTGGTAGGGCCAACAAAGTTGGCCAAGGAAGTTGCGGGCAGAATCATGGCTGGAACTGTGAATGTGAACGAGGGCTTTAGGGCCTCGATGGCATCTCTTGATTCCCCAATGGGTGGAATGAAGCAGTCTGGTGTTGGAAGACGAAACGGCCAATACGGAATATTGCGCTTTACTGAAGCTCGAACCGTTGGAGTTTCAACTGGATTTTTGAAGTTCCCATCTCGGGCTAAGCAATACAACGCCATGGCACCGTTGATGAACGCCCTAGCAAAGGTTATGAAGAAGCTCTAGGTAGATTCTGAGTCAAAGGGAGCATTTTCCCCTTTGGCAAGTCTTGGCTGAACCTGGGTCACCGGTCTAGTTAGCGCTGCAACTGGGTTTACTGGTTCAGTTTCAGCTAGTGCCTCACGGATGATTCTTCTCGGGTCATACTGACGAGGATCAAGTTGTTTCCAATTCACTTCTTCGCCGATTTCAGTTTGCAACTGACCCTTAGCACCTTCGGCCATGCGCTTGAGTGACTTCACGAATTTTGCCAATTGCGCGGCGTAGTGCGGGAGCTTGTCCGGGCCCAGCACAAATACCGCTATCAACCCGAGGATTAATAGCTTTTCGCCTGAGATTCCGAACACCTCAACAGGTTACCTCTAAAGCTGCGGGGATTTTAGCCCGCTGGAGAATAGGCTTTGTGCTTGAGGAGAGATCTAACCAATGGTTGACAAGATATCGAGCTGGAAATACACCGAAGACTTTGTCTCGGAGTCGCCAGCCATTATCGAAGCCAGAGCTCGTGCCGAAGAACTCGGCATTGAGTGCATCACTCCGAGTGCCGGCGCTCACTTAGCGGTTCTAGCCTCCGCCCTCGGAGCAAAAGCCATCGTGGAAGCTGGAACCGGAGCTGGCGTCTCGGCTTTGTGGATGCTCTCCGCTTCGGAAGATTCAGTTATTGCCACCATCGACTCCCAGCCGGAATTTCAGGTCGCTGCCAAGCTT
>WLFS01000064.1 GCA_009703635.1 Actinomycetota bacterium | reverse complement strand
TATCAATACCAAGTTCTTTGGCTACGTCGTAAACACGTGGTAGCGCCACTTACTTCTCCTGTCTGGGCCTTCCCAAACAGGGCAGGCCGTTAAAGCTGTTGGGTACTCATTTCGAGATACTCATTAGATTTCCAACATCTTTTCTACCTGTTTCTAACTTTCCTAAAGGACTTGAATCAGTTTCACTGGTTCGTTGTCCGATTTTGACCAAATGGTCCGAGGCTTTAAAGCCATCAAAGGCCAGTCTAGGCCCAAACTGCCAAAACGCTCTAGTCGTCTTCCAAAATACTGTCGGGCTGGATATCAATCTTGGCTCCAGTTAGCTTGGCGGCAAGCCTGGCGTTCTGGCCTTCCTTACCGATAGCCAGCGATAGCTGGAAATCAGGGACCAAAACCCTAACCTGGCGCTCTTCCGCATTGATGAGAAAGGCGTCAGAGACCTTCGCAGGAGAAAGGGCATGGGCCACAAATTTTGGCAGATCATCGGAGAAATCAACAATGTCGATCTTCTCCTCGTTGAGCTCATTTTGAACAGCGCGTACCCGCTGCCCTAGTTCACCAATGCAGGCTCCCTTGGCATTGACCGCAGGATCATTTGCTCGAACAGCAATCTTGGTTCGGTGACCGGCTTCTCTGGCAACCGAGACAATCTCAACCACACCATCGGCGATCTCCGGAACTTCCATGGCAAACAACTTGCGAACTAGTCCAGGATGAGTTCGCGAAACTGTGACCTGAGGACCCTTAGTTCCCTTGGAAACGTTTGTCACATAAACGCGCACGCGCTTGCCGTGGGCGTAATCTTCTCCGGGAACCTGCTCTTCCGGAGGCATGATTGCTTCGATGGAACCCAAGTCAACGTAGACCATGTATGAGCGCTGCCCTTGCTGAATGGTGCCGGCAACAATGTCGCCGTCTTTACCCTTGAATTCGCCAAATAGGCCTTCATCGTTTATTTCCCGTAGGCGCGAGGCAATTACTTGCTTGGCAGCGCTGGCTGCGATTCGACCAAAACCATCGGGGGTGGACTCAGTCTCACCGGTTTCGTTGCCTTCCTCGTCGAGGTTGGTTGCAAAAATCTGAACGTGGCCGGTTTTCTGATCCAGCACGGCGCGGGCTTTATCGGTATTGCCTACGGTGCGGTGGTAAGCGGCCAAGATGGCGGCTTCAATGATTTCGACGAGTTCCTTGAACGGAATCTCTTTTTCGCGCTCCAGTACCCTAAGGACACTCAGATCGATATCCACGGGCAAACCTCCAGACGCTATTTAAATTTCAGACAAGGCTGATTCTAGCTTGATAGAACGCCTTTCCCCACTCCTGCGATTCCAGAGCTCAACTTCTCCAGTTTCCAGCCCCTTGCCAACAATCAACACCTTTGGAATTCCAAGTAGCTCGGCATCGGAGAACTTAACTCCCGGGGAAACCTTGGCGCGATCATCTAGCAAAACAGTTTTACCGGTTGCCTCAATTTCGCTCGCCAGCTTTTCGGCTGCAGCGAAAACCGAATCGTCTTTACCCGCGGCAACAACGTGAACATCAGCCGGTGCAACTGAAGCAGGCCAGATAAGGCCCTTGTCGTCGTTATTTGCCTCAGCCAAAACTGCAACCAGTCTTGTGACGCCAATTCCGTAGGATCCCATGGTGACAGTCACCAACTTGCCGTTTTCATCTAGAACTTTTAGATCCAATGCTTCGGCGTATTTTCTACCCAGTTGGAAAACGTGTCCGATTTCAATTCCGCGTGCTAGTTCAAGCTCCCCTGAACCATCCGGGGCCTGATCTCCGGCACGAACCTCAGCGATGTCCGCAATTCCATCCGAAGTGAAATCTCTTCCGGCAACCAAGTGGAAAACGTGCTTTTGATCCACATTTGCTCCGGTTATCCAACTGGTTCCAGATACAACTCTTGGATCAAGTAAGTACTTGATTGCAGCAGGGGCTTTTAGGCCAAGGAACTGTTTTCCGTCTTTGGTCGGACCGATGTAGCCCTTGACCAAAGCGGATAGCTTTGCAAAATCTTCTTCGGTAGCCTGCGAAACTTCGCTTGGTGAAAAAGCGGCTTCTGCGCGCTTTTCATCAACTTCACGATCTCCAGGAATTCCAACGATCACGAAAGAGCGTTTTCCTTCTGGGGAAGTTAAAGCCAGCACAACGTTCTTCAAAGTATCTGCCGCGCTCCAACTTGTTCCATCCGACTTTTTGACTTTGTCGTTAGCAAGATCAACCAGAGTCTTGATGGTTGGAGTATTTGGAGAATCGTGCACAACTGCTGCAGGCTGTGATCCGATGGCGATTTCTTTTGGTACAACAGTTGCAACTGCCTCAACGTTGGCAGCGTACCCACCAGCGGATCTAACAAAAGTGTCTTCCCCGATAGGAGATGGCGATAAGAATTCTTCTGATTTAGATCCACCCATAGCTCCAGCGTCAGCTTTGACGATTACGTATTCAACACCCAAGCGAGTAAAGATTCGCTCATAGGCTGCGCGCTGCGCTTGGTAAGAAACCTCTAGTCCTTCGTCATTTATATCGAAGCTGTAGGCATCCTTCATTACAAATTCTCGTCCGCGAAGCAAACCTGCACGAGGCCTTGCCTCATCGCGGTACTTGTTTTGAATCTGATACAAAGACAACGGAAGGTCCTTGTAGCTGGAATACATATCCTTCACAAGCAGAGTGAAAACTTCTTCATGAGTTGGGGCCAACAAGTAGTCGGCCTTCTTACGGTCCTGAAGACGGAATAGATTGTCGCCGTATTCGGTCCATCGGCCGGTTGTTTCAAAAGGTTCTCTTGGCAAAAGTGCTGGGAAGAAAACTTCCTGGGATCCAGCGTTCGCCATTTCTTCGCGGACAATCTTCTCGATCTTCGCTTTGACTAGTAGGCCTAATGGGAGCCAGGTGTAAATACCGGGAGCTGCTCGCCTGATGTAACCGGCACGAAGCAAGAGTCTGTGACCTTGAACATCAGCGTCTGATGGGTCTTCGCGAAGGGTGCGAACAAACAGTTGCGATAGGCGGATAGGCATGGGCTCAACTTTACCCGTTAGCCGCTATTTATCTTTGACTACCACCTGTGGTGAGCCAACTAGAGCTGGATCCATCTCGGCAGCTAAGCGGTTGGCTTCTTCAATAAGGGTTGCAACAATCTCGCTTTCAGGCACAGTCTTGATAACTTCACCCTTTACAAAGATCTGACCCTTGCCGTTTCCAGAAGCCACTCCAAGGTCCGCTTCTCGAGCTTCGCCTGGGCCATTTACAACACAGCCCATTACTGCAACGCGGAGTGGAACGGTTAGTTTCTCAAGTCCTGCGGTCACATCGTTGGCCAACTTGTAAACATCAACCTGTGCTCGACCACAGCTAGGACAGCTAACAATTTCAAGTTTTCTAGGACGAAGATTTAGAGACTCCAGAATCTGCGAGCCGACTTTCACTTCTTCAGCAGGAGGTGCCGAAAGAGAAACTCGGATGGTGTCTCCGATGCCCTTCGACAAAAGGGCACCAAAAGCAACAGAGGATTTGATAGTTCCCTGGAACGAAGGACCGGCTTCAGTCACTCCTAAGTGAAGTGGCCAGTCACCGCGCTCAGAAAGAAGTTCGTAGGCGCGCACCATAACTACTGGATCGTTGTGCTTTACCGAAATCTTGAAGTCGTGGAAGTCATGCTCTTCAAACAAACTTGCTTCCCAAACAGCGGATTCGACAAGCGCCTCCGGTGTTGCCTTGCCGTACTTTTCCATAAGTCTTGGATCAAGCGAACCTGCGTTAACACCAATTCGAATCGAAACTCCAGCGGCTTTAGCAGCTTTGGCAATTTCACCGACATGGCCATCAAACT
>WLFS01000063.1 GCA_009703635.1 Actinomycetota bacterium | reverse complement strand
TTCTCCTTTGGATCTCGTGTTTCCAGAATAACCTAGATGCGGGTTTGACCCGAGCCGCGAACTAGCCATTTCGTTGAAGTTAGTTCGCTAAGCCCCATAGGGCCCCTCGCGTGCAGCTTTTGAGTGGAAATACCGACCTCTGCCCCGAAGCCGAATTGACCTCCATCGGTGAACCGGGTTGCCGCATTGACCATGACAACGGCCGAATCCACCTCGGCGAGGAATCGCTCAGCATGTGCTGAGCTATCGGTGATGATTACCTCGGTATGGTGAGTTGAATATTTGGCTATGTGCTCGAGAGCCTGATCCAATCCTGAAACCACCTTGACTGCTAAATCCAGGCTGTAGTACTCGGCACTCCAGTCTTCTTCGGTTGCCGCAACAGTTTGAGGGAAAACAGCCATAGTTTGCTGATCACCATGAATTGTGACTCCAGAGTCTGCCAGCTTTTGAAGCACCTTAGGAAGAATGGTCTTCGATACTGCCTCATGAACCAACAGTGTCTCCAATGCATTGCAAGTAGAAGGTCTTTGCACCTTGGAGTTATGAACAATTTCTACTGACCAATCAGGGTTAGCAGAGTCATCGATAAACACATGGGTTACACCATCGCCTGTTTCAATAACCGGAACTTTGGAATCTTCCACTACGGCTTTTATCAAATTGGCGCTGCCGCGGGGAATCAAGACGTCAATCAAACCTCGAGCAGCCATCATGGCGCTGGCTCCTTCACGACCAAAATCATCAACCGTCTGTACTAAGTCGCTGCTCAGTCCTGCCTTTACTAAACCTTGCTGCAGGATCTTGACCAGGGCAATGTTGGTGTTCTCGGCGGCGGTTCCCCCGCGAAGTACAACAGCATTACCTGCTTTTAGTGCAAGGGCAGAGATGTCCACGGTTACATTTGGACGAGCTTCGTAAATTGCACCAACAACTCCAAACGGAACGCGGGTTTCGAAAAGCTTGAGTCCATTAGGAAGAGTCATCCCCCTAACGGCTTCTCCAATCGGATCTGGCAGTGCGATGATTTCACGTATGGAATTGGCAAGCCCAGCAATTCTGTCCGTGTTCAGCATTAGGCGATCCTGCAAACCGGTCAATAGTCCGTCAGCCTTAGCTCGTTCTAGGTCTTTCAGGTTCGCCGCAACGATGACTTTCTCCGAAGCCACCAAGAGTTTGGCGATCTGTTCGAGAGCGTCGTTTTTTTGAATAGTGGAAGCAATAGCTAATGAGCCGCTAGCTTTTTTCGCCAGCTTTATCTTCTCGAGGGCAGACATAATCAAAGCCTACTTGCGAGCAATCTGGACGGCAGGATTGGGTTCGAAAAAGGTCCCGAGTGACTCACCAGTAAGGGTCTTCGCCACGTTGTCGGCGTTGGTGATAACAACTCCAATGCCTGCTTCGGTGCAACTGACTGCGGCCGCAACTTTGGTGATGGCACCGCCAGTTCCGACTCCCGTGTTTGTGCCTGCGATCTCTAGATTTCCAAGGTCAGTTCCGTAAGGAACAGTTGGAATTAGCTTGGCCTGAGGGTTAGTTGGTGGCATGTCGTATAAGCCATCCACATCACTTAGAAGCACCAGAGCATCAGCCTGAATAAGAAGGGCAACCATGGCTGCAAGTCTGTCGTTGTCACCAAAACGGATTTCCGTTGTAGCGACAGTGTCATTTTCGTTCACAATTGGCAGAGCACGGAGTTGGAATAGTCTCTCGAGAGCCTTTTTGGCGTTGTCCCTGCTTTCCGCTTTTTCAATGTCAGTTAGGGTCAGTAGAACTTGGCCGGCGATGATGCCATGGCGCTCAAGACTCTTTTGATATCTGGTGAGCAGTCGAAACTGGCCGACGGCAGCAAGCGCTTGAAACGTCTCTAAATCTGTTGGTTTTTCATCAAAGTCAAACAGCGGCATTCCCGTAGCGATAGCTCCGGATGAAACAAGAACGACTTCAGCTCCGCGGTTCATAACTGTCGCCAACGCATCGACTAGCTGTTCAATTTTGCCTTCGTTTTCTCCAGTGACGGAGTTCGAGCCGATCTTGACGACAATGCGATTGGCAGAAACTAGCCACTGACCGTGATTCGACACTTACTTGCTCTCCTCAATATCATCAGGGGTTGACCAGGCACCAGATTTTCTCTCTGCTTCCATCTTCTCGCGAAGTGCTGATCGAGCATCCATCATTTCTAGGTAGCGTTTGCGACGCTCAACGTTGGTGCGTCTTTCGTTCAACGGGCCAAATCTAGGGTCTGTTCCTCGAGGGCTTACCAATAGCTCAGCGGTGGAGGCAATTGTTGGCTCCCAGTCGAAGATGACTCCGTCTCCAGGGCCAATCACCACAGTCGAACCGTTGGATGCACCGGCTTTGAATAAAGCGTCTTCAATACCAACTTTGGCTAACCGATCTGCGAGGTAGCCAACGGCTTCTTCGTTTCCAAAATCGGTCTGTGCAACCCATCTCTCAGGCTTGGCTCCCAGAATTCTAAAGAACTCCTCGACTCCACTGAACTCACGAACAATCTTGAAGTTATTGTCTTCTCGCTTGGTTTGCATTAGCTGAATTCTTGGGCGAGCTGGAATCTTGGCTTTTTCGAAACGATCTGCCTCAACAAGTTTTGCCATCGCAAACTTCAATTCCTTGAGTCCAGTATGAGTCGCAGCTGAAACTTCAAAGACTTGGTATCCGCGGGCCTCAAGCTCGGGACGAATGAATTCAGCCAACTCTTTACCGTCTGGAATATCAATTTTATTCAGTGCAATCAAAGCTGGGCGCTTCGTCAAAGGGGTCTGGCCTTCAGGCACCTGGTAAGCATCTAGTTCTTTCAGAACTTTGTCCAGGTCAGATACTGGATCACGATGTGGCTCAAGTGTTGCGCAATCAATTACATGCAATAGAGCAGAACAACGCTCCACGTGTCGAAGAAATTCAAGCCCAAGGCCCTTGCCTTCGCTAGCACCCTCGATAAGTCCAGGAACATCAGCAATAGTGAATCTAGTTTCTCCAGCCTGGACCACTCCTAGGTTTGGATGCAAAGTGGTGAATGGGTAGTCCGCAATCTTTGGCCTCGCTGCGGACACCGCAGCAATCAAAGATGATTTACCGGCCGAAGGGTATCCAACCAGTGCGATTTCGGCCACGGTCTTGAGTTCAAGAATGACGTCGCCGGACCAACCAGGAACTCCAAGAAGTGCAAATCCAGGTGCCTTGCGTTTGGTGCTAGATAGTGCAGCGTTTCCTAATCCACCTATTCCACCCTCGGCAACTACCAGCTCCATGCCAGCTTCATCTAGATCGGCAATTACCTCGCCGTTGGATTTTTTGACGATTGTTCCAATTGGAACTGGCAGCTTCAGATCTTCGCCGTGAGCTCCGTTTCTAAAATCCCCAGCTCCAGCGGCGCCGTCGCCTGCGGCGCGATGTGGGTGAAAGTGGTAATCCAAGAGTGTGGTTGTGTTTGGGTCAGCAAACAGAGCGATGCTTCCCCCGCCTCCACCGTCGGCACCGTCAGGACCGCCCAGTGGTTTAAACTTTTCGCGCTTTACGGATACGCAGCCTTTGCCGCCATTTCCAGCGCGCAGGTGAAGGGTCACTTGGTCAACGAATGAGACCATGGTCTTCCTCCTTCACAAATAACTAAAGGCGAGCCGTTGGCTCGCCTTTAGTAGAAACTTTTGCCGATCTAGACTTATGCAGCCTCGACGATGTTTACTACTCGGCGGCCACCCTTGGTACCGAATTCAACGGCACCGGCAGCTAGAGCAAACAGAGTGTCATCCTTGCCCTTGCCAACGTTCTTTCCCGGGTGGAAGTGAGTTCCGCGCTGGCGAACAATGATTTCTCCTGCGTTAACTTCCTGGCCTGCGTAACGCTTTACGCCAAGACGCTGAGCATTGGAATCGCGACCGTTCCTGGTGGAGCTAACGCCCTTTTTGGATGCCATTTGTTCTAATCCTTTACTTGATCTCTAGTACTTTGACGCGAGT
>WLFS01000062.1 GCA_009703635.1 Actinomycetota bacterium | reverse complement strand
GCATCGGCTTCGTTGATGGCTGCAGTGGCGTTTTCTTTATCAATGGCGGAAATAGAGCCAGTTAGACAAAACGGATCTTTTGAGGTGTCTTTCTCAACCTGTAAAGAAGCAATGGTGCTGTTGATAAAGTTCATGCCGGTTGTGATCCAGGTGTTGCCGCCGAAGACCACATTTCCGAGCAAGCTCACGATTGCAAAGGTTCCAACAAACCAAACCCAGGTGGGTAGGCCTTTGGATTTCTTCTTTGGTTCTTGTGGGGGTTGCTCGGTCATGTGGTTTTATCTTCCTGTGGGTCTAAAGCCCAATTCTACAAAAGTAGCTGGCGAGCGCTTGGCTATCCTTACTAGTTTGCAGCGTAAAGTTCCTGCACCAAAACAGGCTTTATTAGCTTGCCCTCAAGACCTGCATTGATTGCCGCAACCGTTGGGGCGTCATTGTGGATCATCCAAAGCTCTCTCGTGCTCCAAGCTTCAACGAAGACTAGGTTGCCGTTGACCTGGTCGTAAAGGTCGTAGTACTCACACCCAGGTTCAGTCCGAACGATTGCAGCCTGCTCGAGCAGTAAAGCTCTTATCTCGTCGCGGTATTCAGGCTTGGGCTCAAAGGTGGCTAGCACTGTGCAAATAGTCATTCCATAAGTATGTATCTGTATCGCTTACCCCAAAGCAATAGACTTTTATTCCTTGAGGAGCATGGAGAGGTGGTTGAGGCATGAGCAAGAGCTGGACCTTACTTAGCCACCACGCACACGTTCTTATCGCCCTGGACCGGGACCCCGACTACACAATCGACCAGTTGGCTCAAATCCTAGGCATTACCTCGAGATCGGTAGTAAACCTGATCAATGATCTGGTTGAGGGTGGCTATGTCTCAAAGACCAAAGATGGCCGCAATAACCATTACGAAATCAACAAGAAGGCTCCCCTTCGGCACTCAACCAGCCAGGGAAAAACAGTGGGTCAACTGATCTCGGCACTCGGGGAACTAGGTAAAGGCTAGCTTTCCCCTTTTTCTATACTAGAATAATGATTCACGAATTCTTTTTCTAGTTTAGGAGAACATTGAACGTACCGCTCTGGCTCTGGTTTGCAGTTCTGGGTTTGATCCTGGTGATGCTGGCCATCGACTTATTTGCTCACAGACATGCCAAGGTAATTGAATTCAAAGAAGCGGCCGGTTGGTCGCTGCTTTGGATAACCCTGGGTCTAGCCTTTGGTGTTTATATCTGGTTCGAGTTCGGTGCCGAATTCGGACAGCAGTATTTCTCCGGCTTCGTGATTGAAAAATCCCTCGCGGTTGACAACGTCTTTGTTTGGGCGTTGATCTTTGCAGCTTTCTCTGTTCCACGCGAATACCAGCACAGAGTGTTGTTCTTGGGTGTTTTGGGTGCATTGGTATTTAGAGGCATCTTCATTGCACTTGGTTATGGCCTCATAAGCAGCTTCGGCTGGATTCTGTATATCTTCGCCGCGTTCCTGATTTGGACCGGAGTCCAAATGATGATCAAGCGCAACGAGCATATGGACATCACTAAATCGAAGTTTTTGAAGTTTGTCAAAAAGAGCATCAAGTCAACCGATAAGTACTACGGTCAGAAGTTCTTCGTTCGAATTGGCGGAGTGTTGCTTGCAACACCTCTGTTTATAGTTCTTGCGCTGGTTGAATTCACTGACATCATTTTTGCGGTTGATTCCATCCCCGCAATCTTTGCTGTCACGGATGAGCCGTTTTTAGTGTTCACGGCAAATGCCTTTGCAATCTTAGGTCTTCGCGCAATGTACTTCCTGCTGGGTGATCTAATCCATCGCTTCGTTTACCTCAAGATTGGACTTTCGTTTATCTTGGTGTGGGTTGGAATCAAGATGCTTCTAAATGTTGCAATCGATTTCAAGATGCCAACCCTTATCTCACTTGGAGTAATCATCTTTGTTATTACGATTTCGATTGTCGCGTCATTGATAAAGACCAAGGGCCAAAGCGCCCGCGCAGTTGATGTTCCAAACAAGCAGGTCTTTGAGTTTGCAACTGAAGAAGAGATGCGCTCCCTTGAGAAGATCTATCGAAAGACTGAGAAGTAGAAAATGCTTCTTGATGCCGCCATCACAAACGCCACCTCTCCTCCGGTGTTGGCGTTTGTGTTGGGGCTCATAGCGGTTGCAGTTAAGTCAGATCTTCGCCTTCCCGAGTCGCTCTACCAGGGCCTATCTATCTATTTGCTTCTAGGGATAGGTATCAAAGGTGGTGTTGCTCTTTCCGAGGCCGATCTCAATCAAGTTGCATTTCCGATTCTTGGAACGCTGGCTTTAGGAATTGTGATTCCGGTTTTAGCCTTTTGGATAGTTGGGAAACTATCCAAGCTCGATGCGGTTAACCGAGGCGCCCTTGCAGCGCACTACGGATCAACTTCGCTGGTGACATTCTCAGCTGCTCTTATCTTTCTTGATTCGCAAGAAGTTGCGTACGAAGGGTTCGTGACTACCTTGCTGGCAATTCTTGAAATTCCAGGCATTGTGGTGGGTTTGATGCTCGCAAGTCGTGGCCTTGGTCGAGGGCTAAACTGGGGTGAATCTCTCAGAGAAATTCTCACATCCAAGTCGATTGTTTTACTTGCCGGTGGATTAGTTCTGGGATTGATAACTGGAGCCACCGGATACGAACGGGTAGAGCCTTTCTTTGGCGGTTTGTTCACCGGTGTACTCGCACTTTTCTTACTCGAGATGGGAATTGTTGCGGGAAGAAGATTGCCAGATGTCAAACAAGCGGGAATTGGTTTAGTGGCATTCAGCATTGGCTTCCCGCTTCTTGCAGGAACGCTAGGTGTTGTTGTTGGTGAGCTAACGGGCTTGAGTCTTGGTGGTTCTGTTGTTCTGGGAATACTTGCCGCTTCGGCTTCTTATATTGCAGCTCCTGCTGCAGTTAGGTTGGCCTTGCCGGAGGCAAGTCCAGGAATCTATCTGACTGCATCGCTTGGAATTACATTCCCGTTCAATTTGATTTTTGGGATTCCGATAATGTTTGCTGTTGGGGGATTAGTTGAAGGGTTGGGGTTTTGAAGTATTCGGATAGAAAACTATTGACCGTAGTTTGCGAAGCGGCTCTAGAGCCGCGTCTAATCAGGGACTGCGTAGCTCTTGGCGCCAAGGGATACACCATCACCGATGCTCACGGCGCAGGTCCCAGGAACCAAAGAAATGGTGATCTTGAAGGTGGCAACATCAGAATCGAGATAATCGCCGATGAGCCTACGGTTCAAAAGATTGTTGAGAAGTTAGAACTTGAATACTTCCCGCACTACGCAGTTAGTTGTTGGGTAGCTGATATTCAGATCCTGAGGGAAGAGCGCTACTAATTACTTGGCAGCCTTTGCCTTGACGTAAGCCACAATCGCATTGGCATGACCGTGGCCCATTGCGTGTTCTGTCTTTAGAAAAGCAACTTGTTCCATGTGTGTTTTAGTTTTGACTTTGTTTAGCTGCTTGAACCAGTACTCCATTGGCTTGCCGTACTTTTCCTCGATGGATGGAAAGTAGCGTGCTGGTCCTTTGACTTTTTCTGCCCTTAGTCTTCCCTTTTTGGTTGAACTGACCAGACCCAGGCGATCAATCCGGCAATCAAAATAATAGCGGCGGCAACGATAACCAGGAGGGTGTTGTCCTTAAAACCGTCGTAGAAAGACACCACGCCAAAGAACAGCGCTAGGTATCCAATCAGGATCCACCGGTTGCGCATGAGAAAAAGAATAGCCCTCTCTGGAAGAGACGGTGGTTCTGCGCTTTCCGCTAGAAAAGCGTTTCCGGGACAGGATCGATTGCTTCAATCAATTCAGGTCCGCTATTTCGAATAGAGTTCACAAGATCCGCCACTGGCCAAAATCTCAAGTTTGCATCCGGTTGGAAGTTATCAAACAGTGCTCGCACTTTGTTTACATCCTGCAACGCAGGATCCATCCAGGCTTCCCATCGATCACGCGGCAGAAACATTGGCATGCGGTGGTGGGCCTTTGCTAGCTCACCGACTGCCTCTCTAGTCAG
>WLFS01000061.1 GCA_009703635.1 Actinomycetota bacterium | reverse complement strand
CTTACACGTCTTTTAACCTAGCACCCGTTATCAGGCTTTTCTAAGGTTAGGACCCCGAATTTGCGCCAAATAAAGGGGTTCAGGGGCCCCGCTCGGGCGTGTCTGATGTGCAAATCTCGGGCTAAACTGATCAAAGGTCAGCGGGCAATCTGGCTAAGCTCCAAACCCGCCAAACAGCCCCGAGAGGAAGAGCCCAGATGTCTAGAATCAGCATCGTCCAGGCCGAGGTGGACCTAAACACCCCTCTAATTCTTGAGTTCAACGAGATCACTACTCTTATGGCCATCAGTTCGGTGGGAATAATCACCGTGATTGTGCTCTCTGTTGTGGTTGCCGCCATTGCCTTTTTTGGCTCTAAAGCCCAAGACCTGTCTCAAGATCATTTCGCCAGACGCTAGGCCCTCTGCTGGCAGGTCTTTGCCAGAGTACCCAGTTAGACTCGCACAATGAGCATGCTGGCCACCAAATCAACCACCCACTTCAATCAAATATTGGCACAAGTGCGTGACGCTGGTTTGCTGTCAAAAAAGCCAAGCTTTTACATCATTCGCCTTATTGTCCTGTCAATTGCTGCCGCTGGTTTTTGGACCCTGAGCGGATACCTTTCAGTTTTAACCGAGCAGAACAAACTTTGGCTAATCGCTGCCTTCGTACTTGTTGCAGGACTTGGGGTTCTGAGCGCTCAGTATGGGTTTATCGCTCACGAAGCCTCACATCGGCAGGTTTTTAGAAACAACAAAGCCAACGACTGGACCGGTCTACTGCTTGCCAACCTGTTCGCAGGTCTTAGCTACGGGTTCTGGCTTCGCAAGCACAACAAGCACCACCAGCGTCCAAACCAGATCGGCGAAGACCCAGACATCGCTATTCGAGTTCTTAGCTTCACCACCGAGTCCAAAGAGTCAAAGCGCGGCATAGAGCGCTGGTTCTCGGACCGCCAGGGATACCTTTTCCCTCTACTACTTCTATTCACCGGCTTTGATCTACTGGTTGACTCATTTGCAGGACTTGTCCGCAAAGACCGAAAGCTCTCGATCCGCATACTCGAGTTCTCGCTGATGATGATTCGTCAGCTAACTCCTTATGTAGTCTTTGCAATCTTGTTTGGCCCGATCTGGGGTCTGGCGTTGTGGTTTGTGATGATGATGGCCTTTGGCTTTTTCATGGGGGCTGCCTTTGCCCCAAACCACAAGGGCATGCCACTAGTTCCTAAAGAGGCCAAACTTGACTTCTTTTCAAGACAGGTACTGACCTCAAGAAACATTAGAGGCTCATGGCTCAAAGACAACCTCATGGGGGGACTGAACTACCAAGTCGAGCACCACTTGTTCCCATCTATGGCAAGACCCAACCTTCGCAAGACTCACGAAATCGTTGTTGAGTACTGCCGCAAGCACGAGGTCACACTGGTTGAGATGAACCTATTGGCAAGCTACGTTGCCATCATGAAGCACCTAAACAAGGTGGGTCTTAGCAATAACGCTGATCCTTTTGTTTGCCCAATGGTTGCCGAGCTTCGCCCTAGAAGCTAAAGCTGGCCTCAGGAGGCGCTTGCTACCGCCGGCTGCTCAAATCACAGTTGTCTAACAATGGGCAATCTGCCTGGCCTGTGCCAGCTCGTGCGGTAAATTTAGAGCGGGAAAACCCCACAAACTCAACTAGGAGACAAATGTCTATTTCTTCTGTTAAAAAAGCAGCGCTCGCGATTGCGACTTCGGCTGCTCTTGCATTCACACTCAGTGGTTGCGCAACTACCGCAGCACCTGAAGCAGCACCTGACGAACTTCAGACCATCACCGCTGGCAAGCTAACCATCGGAACCGGATTACCGGCTTACGAGCCATGGGTTGTTGGCGACGCTCCAGAATCTGGCGAAGGCTTTGAGGCAGCAGTTGCCTACGCAATCGCAGCAGAGCTTGGCTTTGCTCCAGAGGATGTTGTTTGGGTTCGCACAACTTTCGATGAGGCAATTGCCCCAGGAGCTAAGAACTTCGACTTCAACTTGCAGCAGTACTCAATCACCCCTGAGCGCCAAGAGGCAGTCGACTTCTCATCTCCTTACTACTCAACAGCGCAGACTGTAATCACCGTTGCAGGATCTAAAGCTGCTGAGGCTACATCACTTGCAGACCTAAAGGATCTGTTGATTGGTGCAGCAACTGGAACTACAAGCTTTTCTGCAATCGAGACAGTAATCGCACCGACTGCTGGAGCGCAGGCGTTCAACTCGAACGACGACGCAAAGGCAGCTCTAGCTAACGGACAGGTTGACGCAATTGTTGTGGACCTACCAACCGCTTTCTACCTAACTGCTGTTGAGCTAGACGGAGGAAAAATCCTGGGTCAGCTAGCTGGAGCAGAAGCAGGAGATAGCTTCGGTCTAGTGCTTGATAAGGGATCACCTTTGACTGCAGCCGTATCGGCAGCAGTTGACGCTCTTCGCGCAAGCGGAAAGCTTGCAGAGCTTGAGGCCACTTGGCTTGCAGACTTCGCAGGCGCACCAGTTCTAAAGTAATAAAAACCTGAGAAAATAGGTGGGGCAGCAACTGCCCCACCTATTTCTATTTGGATTGAGCCATGGACCTAAACGAGCAAGAGCTTTCTCAAGCAGAGAAGGATCGACGTGCGCATCGTAAAGCACAGCGAAAGCGCTCGGTTTGGATCTCTCTTGCAAGCACTCTGGCCTTCGCGGTAATTGTTTGGTTTGGTCTAATCGCAACTCCCGGCTGGGAGCGAGTGGAGCAGTCATTTTTCAACTGGGATGTGGCGGTAGCTAGCTTTCCTAGAGTCATTGACGGGCTACTGCTAAATCTCCGAGTGTTGGTAGCTGCGGCAATTCTGGTGCTGTTCTTTGGCTTGTTGCTTGCCATAATCCGCACACTTAAGTCCCCGGTGTTTTTCCCGCTGCGCGTGCTTTCAAAAGGTTACGTTGACCTGTTTAGAGGCTTGCCGCTAATTATTGTTTTGTACCTGGTTGGATTTGGAATACCTGGACTCAGACTGGAATTTCTTGGAAGAATCCCTGCCGAGGTCCTTGGCATCGTCGCTTTGACAATCACCTACAGCGCTTACGTGTCTGAAGTCTTTCGAGCAGGTATCGAATCTGTTCACTCCTCACAGCGCCTCGCCGCTAGATCACTGGGTCTTTCCTATTCCAAGTCGATGCGCTTAGTTGTTTTGCCCCAGGCGGTTAGAAAAGTAGTGCCACCTTTGATGAATGATTTCATCGCTTTGCAAAAAGACGTAGGTCTTATTTCTGTGCTTGGAGCAATTGACGCTGTTCGTGGAGCGCAGATTGAAGTTGCGAAGTTTGCCAACTTCACACCGTACGTAGTTGCAGGTCTGTTATTTGTTTTGCTCGCAATTCCAACCATTCGATTGGCTGACAGGATTTCGGCGAAATTCACTGCTCGCGAACAGCAGGGAGTCACACTGTGATCGACTGGAATCGACCGAGGTTAAAAGTTGTTGGACTCAAGAAGTTCTATGGCGATCGTAGGGTCATAAACGGTGTTGATCTAGAAGTTTTCCCAGGCCAAATTGTTGCGTTGATTGGATCATCGGGTTCTGGAAAATCTACTCTGCTTCGCTGCGTGAATCAGATTGAAGATCTCACCGATGGGCAGATTTTCCTAGACGGCGAAGAAGTCTCCGCGCCGGGTGTGAATCAAGACTTGATCAGAGCCCAGATAGGTCTGGTATTTCAATCCTTCAATCTCTTCACTCACCTGAGCATTCTGAATAACATCACCCTTGCTCTGAGGCATGTAAAGAAGATGGATAAGGATGCCGCTAACAAGCTTGCCCAAAGCTGGCTGACCCGAATTGGGCTGGGAGATCGAGGAGATTCTTACCCAGACAAGATCTCAGGTGGACAGCAGCAAAGAGCAGCCATCATCCGGGCCGTTGCCATGGAGCCTAAAGTTTTGCTTTTGGATGAAGTAACCAGCGCACTGGATCCAGAACTAGTCGGAGAAGTGCTTGATTTGATTCGCGAACTCAAAGCCGGTGGAACCACAATCCTCATGGCAACCCATGAGCTTTCTTTCGCAAGGGAAGTTGCCGACTGGGTCATCTTCCTTGAGCAGGGACAGATTTACGAGCAGGGTGAAGCCAAAGACTTTTTTGAGAAGGCAAGTAAGCCAAGGACAATTGAATTCCTATCGAGGATGAGATCTAG
>WLFS01000060.1 GCA_009703635.1 Actinomycetota bacterium | reverse complement strand
GCCTTTGGGCCTAGAGAACTGAACGAGCGTTCGTGAGCAATTTCGACGCGGTTGACCTCATCATCGCTAAGCGCAGCCAGCAAGAGCTTTCGAAAGAAGCCATCGACTGGCTGATTGAAAACTACACAGCTGGCAAAGTAGCTGACGAGCAGATGTCGGCAATGGCGATGGCAATTCTTTTGAACGGTATGAACCGTCGTGAAATCAAAGATCTCACCCTGGCAATGATTGCCTCGGGCGAGACACTGAACTTTGAATCGCTCGGTGTCCCAACAGCGGATAAGCACTCAACCGGTGGAGTCGGTGACAAAATCACACTTCCACTTGCACCGCTGGTTGCCGTATTTGGAGTTGCAGTTCCTCAGCTTTCTGGCCGTGGTCTTGGACACACCGGAGGAACACTAGACAAGCTCGAGTCAATTCCAGGTTGGCGAGCGAATCTCTCGAACGACGAAATGAAAAAACAGCTGCAGGAAGTTGGTGCCGTTATTTGCGCGGCAGGCTCTGGCCTTGCCCCGGCGGACAAAAAGCTCTACGCCCTTCGTGATGTAACCGGAACCGTTGAGGCAATTCCACTTATTGCAAGCTCAATCATGAGCAAGAAAATTGCCGAAGGAACCGGCTCACTAGTGCTGGATGTGAAGGTCGGATCTGGTGCCTTTATGAAGGAGCTTTCCAAGGCTCGCGAGCTAGCTGAAGTATTAGTGCAGCTTGGTAAAGACGCAGGAGTGAAAACTTCTGCACTTCTTACTGACATGTCAACACCTCTTGGACTCAAGGTTGGAAATGCTCTGGAGGTTGAGGAGTCGGTCGATGTTCTTGCAGGCGGCGGACCTGCCGATGTGGTTGAAATCACCATCGCTTTGGCAACCGAGATGCTCACTCTTGCAGGCAAGCCCGATGCGGATGTTGCAGGAGCACTAAAAGATGGTCGCGCTATGGATAAGTGGCGCGCGATGATTAGCGCTCAAGGCGGAGACCCTGACGCCAAACTCCCTGTTGCCAAAGAGTCACAAACCGTCAAGGCAAGCTCGAACGGAGTAATCACCAAGCTTGACGCACTTTCCGTGGGACTTGCTTCTTGGAGATTAGGAGCTGGGCGTGCCAGAAAAGAAGACCCAATTCAATTTGGTGCCGGGGTGACTTTGCATGCTCAGCTAGGCGATACCGTCACAGCGGGAGATCCGCTTTACACGCTATACACCGATGAACCGGCTCGTTTCCAGCGCGCATCCGAGACAATCGAGAATGCTTATAGCATTGAGGCTCAAGCAGTGGTTGCTAGAAAGTTGATTCTCGACCGAATCAGCTAATTTTCTCAAAAGGAATAAATAACTCATGGACTCAAAAATCAAAGCGCTGCCGAAGATTTCGCTTCACGATCATCTTGATGGTGGACTCAGGCCGCAGACCATTATTGAGCTAGCCGATGCGATTGGGCACAAGCTTCCAGCAACTGAAGCAAAGGAACTTGGCGACTGGTTTTTCAGCGCTGCTGACTCAGGTTCTCTTGAGAGATATCTAGAAACTTTTGATCACACCACTGCCGTTATGCAGACCAAAGAAGGCCTTGCTCGCGTAGCCAAGGAATTCGTTCTAGATCTTCACGATGACGGAGTTATCTACGGAGAAATCCGTTGGGCTCCAGAACAGCATCTTCGCTCAGGATTATCACTTGATGAAACAGTCGAGGCGGTCCAGGATGGACTCGAACAAGGCATGTCTGATGTTGAAGCCAAAGGTGGCTTTATCCGAACCGGACAATTAGTCACTGCAATGCGTCACGCAGATCGTGGCATGGAAATTGCCGAACTTGCCGTTAGGCACCGGGAAAACGGAGTTGTCGGTTTTGATATCGCCGGAGCCGAAAAGGGCTTTTTGCCAGTTCGGCACAAGGCAGCTTTTGATTATCTAGCAGAGCAGTTCTTCCCAGTAACAGTCCATGCCGGTGAGGGCGATGGAGTAGAGAGCATTAGGGATGCGATTGTTTCCGGGCGCGCTTTACGAATTGGCCACGGAGTAAGAATCATCGAGGACGTTATGTTCTCTCGTACCGAAGGTGACACTGATCTAGTGGTCCTTGGCGAGGTAGCAGAGTGGGTGCACGATCGTCAGATTGCGTTAGAGCTCTCACCGTCTTCAAACTTGCAGACCGGTGCAATTTCAATGCTCGGAGACCAGTTCTCTGATCACCCTTTCGATATTCTTTATGGGCTTGGATTCAAGGTGACTGTAAACACTGACAACCGACTGATGTCCAGAACCTCGCTAACCCGCGAGCTTGAACTCTTGATGTCAAACTTCGGCTACAGCCTTGCTGATTTGGAGCAGTTCCAGCTAAACGCTGCTGAATCAGCTTTCCAAGCGTTGGATGATCGCGAAGAGCTAATCGATATGATTAGCGACGGATTCGCTAACGCCTAATGGGTTTGCTTGCTGATGCTTTTGGTGAGGGTTCAATTCTCATCAAAGACTCGGTTGATAACCGCAGCGCTGCAATCGAATTAGCCGGAGAACTTCTGGTACAAAGTGGAAAAGCTAACTATTCATATGTAGCCTCAATGCTTGAGGCGGTAGAGCTCTTTGGCCCTTACATCGTGATTGCACCAGGAATAGCTCTTGCCCACGGCAAGCCCAGCGAGGATGTCATGGAAACGGGCCTTAGCTTGCTGGTACTGAAGCAAGCTATTGAGTTTCAACATGCGCAGAATGACCCAGTTCAGCTTGTTTTTGGGCTTGCAGCTACTGATCACGAATCACACATCGAAACCATGGCACAGCTAGCTGAGGTGCTTTCAGATCAGGAACGGGTGAACTCTTTGCTAACTTGTTACGATTTCGAGCAAATCCGTATGGTTCTTGGCTAACTTGTTGGAACAATAGCTAAGTGAAGATTATTGCGGTTTGCGGAATGGGTATTGGCACCTCGGTGCTATTAAAAATCAACGCTGAAAAAGTTCTCAGGATGCTCCGTATTGAAGCAACCGTTGAAGCCGCCGACATGGCAACGGCAAGGGGTGCGGCCTTCGATGCTCAGATTGTCCTAACCACGCCAGAGTTAGTGGAATCCCTTAGAGGGCTAAACGCGGAGATCATTGCAATCGACCACTTCTTTGATCTCGAGGAGCTAAGAACCAAGCTCTCCAAGGCTTTGCTCTAAAGCTATAAGCTCTAGCCATGTCCCTACCAAACCCAGGCCAAACAGAAAGAACGGCGATTAATCGCCTGAAAAAGCGCTCGGTTGAAGACCGCGACGAGATGTATAAGATTTTAGATTCAACAATCCTTTGCCACGTTGGCTATGTTGAAAACGGCCAGCCATTTGTTTTGCCCTACGGCTTTGTTCGCGACGGCGATCGCATCTTGATTCACGGATCTTCTGGAGCGCGCTTCATGAGAGAACTTGCCAAGGGAATTCCAACTTGTGTAACAGTTACCAAACTTGACGGCATGGTTGTTGCCCGCACCACCTACGATTCCAGCATGAACTATCGCTCGGTGGTAATCCTTGGCGCCGCCGAAGAAATTACTGGTCCCGAGAAAAACGCACTACTTGAAAAGGTAAGTAATGGTCTAATCCCCGGTCGCGTATCTGAGGTAAGAACTTCAACACCTAAGGAATTGGCTGCCACCACATTGCTCTCGCTGTCTCTCGAAGAGGCTTCGGTGAAGGTTCGAACCGGCATGCCTGAAGATGGCGAAGGGTCTGGAACCGGCGTCTGGTCAGGCGTCATCCCGATTCGAGTGGTAGCCGACGAGGCAATCCCGAGCGATAAAGAATCAGAAGATTTGAGTGTTCCTGAAAGCGTAAAGGCGTTTATTAGAAACCCGAAGGCCTAATCCAGAACCTTCTGCATGGCTGCCTTCAGAGAGGCGAGCATGCTTTGGGATCTATTGCTCTCATCGGCAACGGCCAACAAGTAACACTTGAGCTTGGGCTCAGTTCCCGAAGGTCTAACAATTACTCTTCTGCCATCGGCTAAATCAAGTTGGATGGCATCGGTTCCAGGGAGATTTCCCCAACCGTTTAGGTAGTCAGTGAATACAACTGCTTGTCCGTCGAGTTCCTGGATCGGATTGGTTCTAAGTTTTTTCATCAGATTTTCAATAATTGATAAATCTTTCACCCTGATGGAAATCTGATCGGTAGCGAAGTATCCGTCGCGAGCCCCAAGCTTTTC
>WLFS01000006.1 GCA_009703635.1 Actinomycetota bacterium | reverse complement strand
CTGCGCTGAAGTCGGTGTTCAATCAATTCGAATTGATTTGCCCGCTAGTGCATCAAAAGCAGATATTTTCAAAGCCATCCATGAACTAAATGATGCACCGGAAGTAACTGGCTACATAGTTCAACTTCCGCTGCCGGTAGGAATTAACACCAACGAGCTACTGGAAGCCATCGATCCAGACAAAGACGCCGATGGACTGCATCCAATCAACCTTGGAAAACTAGTTTTGAACGTGTCGGGTGAAATCACATCACCACTTCCATGCACTCCAATGGGAATCGTTGAACTACTGCGCCGCTACGGCTACGACCTGGCAGGCAAAGAAGTCGCAGTTATTGGTCGCGGTGTAACTGTTGGAAGGCCGTTAGGGCTGTTGCTTTCTCGAAAGAGCATCGATGCAACCGTGACGCTGCTTCATTCGGGAAGTAAGAACATCCCTGAAGCGGTTAAGCGAGCAGACGTTGTGGTAGCGGCAGTTGGCGTGAAGCACTTTGTCAAAGCCGATTGGATTAAATCACAAGCCGTAGTTTTGGACGTTGGAATTACAAGATCTGAAGCAAACGCAGTAGTGTCCCTGGTCGGCGATGTTGATCCAGCGGTTGCGGAAGTAGCTGGCTGGCTATCGCCAAATCCTGGTGGGGTTGGTCCGATGACTCGGGCCATGCTGGTAAAAAACGTGGTTGATCGCGCCGCTTCTAGAATCTAGAGCGAATAGCCCAAAGGTCCGAAAACACGGGGCGAAATAGGGTGCTGGAAAGGTATCCAACCCCGGATGAGCCACCAGAACCCATCTTGGCTCCAATGGTTCGCTCCACCATTTTCACGTGACGGTAGCGCCATTCCTGAAGTCCTTCATCGAGATCAACCAAGGCCTCTCCAACCATGTTGGATTCTGGGTCGTTTCGATGAGCATCCAGCAGGGCATCCTGGACCTTCTCATTTGCTTCGTAGCCGACGGTGACGTCTCGGTTCAAAACTTCGGACGGAATTTCATGGCCCCGCGATGAAAAGTATTTCAGTGCAGAGTCGTACAAACTCGGCCTGGTCATAGCGGCCTCAACTCTAAGTCTTGGAGCAGAACCAGGAACCAGGTGAGCTGCCATGGCCATTCCTGTTCCAGGGGTTGCATCGGCACCTGCTTGATCGCGTCTTCCAAGAACTGCTTCTAGTTCGCGGAACTGAGCTGATTGAAATCCGGAAGCGGAACTAAGTCGCCCGCGGAAAGAGTTGAACTGAAGTGGCGTCATGGTTTCTAGAATGTCGAGCTGAGCCACACAAGTTTTCATGATGGTTCTTACTCGACCAAGTAGCGCAAGTGAGCGGTGAGTGTTGCCCGATTCTAATGTGGCCTGAAGAGCTGCGCATTCGTGCAGCACTTGCTTAAACCACAGCTCATACACCTGGTGAATTGTGATGAACAATAGCTCGTCGTGTTCTGGACCGTCAGAAAGTGGTTGCTGAAGTTGAAGTAGCTCATCAACTTTTAGGTAGCTGGTGTAGGTGACTGCCTTGTCGTGTTCTTGACTCATTTACGTGACCCTGTTTCCGCTGTCTTGGATTTTCTCATAGTCTTTTCGCTTTACCGATTCTCTGATTCTTTCGAAACCGTCGTAGACCTCAATAAAACTAGTTGGTAGTGGAGAAATAGCTAACCGAATCGAGTTAGGCATTCGGTAATCAGGAATTACTTGAGCAAACTGCCTCAAGCCAGCCGCGATGCGCTTGGCCTCGGGGTGTCCAATGGTTATGTGCCCGCCTCGCAATTTGGCATCTCTGGGAGTCAAGAGAGTAAAGCCCAGCGGGGCGAGCCACGCGTCAAACAGGGCGATCATCAGCTCGGTGCCAAGGGAAGCCTTCTTGGCTATCTTGGCAATTCCGGCCCGTTCAATCATTTCGTAGCTCACTTGAACGCCGCGGATACCAATGATTGAAGGACTGGCAATTTGGAATCCGCGGATAGCGGTGTTTTTGTCAAAGACAGGCCCCATCGCAAACTGCTCTTCCTGAGCAAACCAGCCCTGGATTGGAACCTTTAGTTCTGACTGCAGTTCCTTCTTTACATAGAGCCAAGCGGGGGACCCCGGGCCAGCATTTCCGTATTTATAGGTACAGCCAACTGCCAAATCAACACCGTTGGCATCAAAATCAAGCTCGACCGATCCGCCGGCGTGGGAGGCATCCCAAACCACCAGCCCACCAAAAGAGCGAACCAGATCGGTGATTGCTTTGATGTTCGGTCTTGCACCAGAGCGGTAGTTCACGGCTTGTAGTGTGACAAGCGCAACATCATCGCTTAGCAGCGGTGCTAGAAGTTCGGCGGTGATCAATTCAGTTTCTGAAGCAATCTTGATTGCACCCGGACCACCGGAGCCATCGTTATCAATTGTGACTAGCTTCAGGCCAAACTGCTCCGCAATTCCCTGAACAACATATCTATCGGTTGGGAAATTTGCAGAGTCAACGATTATTGTCTTGCGATTTGGCCTTGCCTTGATGGCAGCTACACATAACTGATACAAGTTCACACTTGTTGTATCGCAGACCAGAACCTGTCCAGGTTTTGCACCGAGGGTAGCGCGTCCCAGCAAATCTCCGGCAGGTTGAGCCTCATCAATCCAATGACTCCAACCATCAACAAGTTCGGTTCCCCACTCATCGGTCAAGAAACTATTGACGCGCTCGATAGTTTTTAGCGGTAGTCGGCCCAGTGAGTTTCCATCCAGATAGCAAATGTTTTCATCTTTGATGAAGAACTCTTTGCGGAATGAGGCAAGCTCATCTGCCTTATCAAGTGCTAGGGCGGTGTCTCGACTCAGCGGATCGCCGAGTCCTTCAAGTAGTGGATAGTTCATAAAAATCAGCCTAGCTCTAAGCTTCGGCAGCAAATCAAACTAGTAGCTGCTGCTTAGCCAACTGTTTGTATAGAGGTGTTGATTTGACCAGTTGGCTATGGGTTCCTATGCCGACTACCTTGCCTTGGTCAAGAACAATAATCTGATCACTATCAACGACTGTGGACAATCTGTGGGCGATGACAATCATGGTTCTTCCCTCAGCCACAGCGTCAATAGCCTCACGCATGCGCTGCTCGTTTAGTCCATCAAGGGCCGAAGTTGACTCATCTAGAAGCAAAATCGGTGGAGCCTCCAAAAGCGCACGGGCAATAGCTAACCTTTGGCGCTCTCCTCCGGAGAGCATAATTCCAGCTTCGCCCACCTCGGCGTCCAGTCCACGCTTGTCTCGCTTGAGAACTGAGGTCATGTTTACCTGACCTAACACTTTCTTAAGCTGCGCATCTGTTGCATCCGGTGAGCCAATCAGCAAGTTGTTTCGGATTGTTCCAGCTAGAACTGGCGCTTCCTGTTCAACGTAGCCAATCTGAGACCTCAGGGTATCGCGCGATAACTCGCGAACCGGAACCCCTTCGAGCAGAATCTCTCCGGAGTCTGGTTCGTAGAACCTTTCAATCAAGGACAAGATGGTGGACTTACCAGATCCAGATGGTCCCACTAGTGCAACGCGGTCACCCGATTTAATCTTGAAGCTAACGTTGTTGATAACGGGCTTGCCATCTCGAAAATCCTCTGTAGATGGATAGCCGAAGTTTACGTTTTTGAATTCAATTGCGTTCTGTGTTTTTCTAGGTTTACTAACCTGGGCCGACTCTTTTGCTGTTTCTTCCAACGGAAGCACAAGTATCTCTTCAATGCGGGCCAGCGCACCAAGGGCGCTCATCACTGAGCTATATGCACCAAAAGCCTGTCCAAGCGGTCTAATCATCAAAAACATCAAAAGGATAAAAGTAACTAGATCTGCAACTTCTGTTTCTCCTGCAGCTACTCGATATCCGCCCACACCA
The DNA here is from genome assembly GCA_009703635.1 of Actinomycetota bacterium. Next base: position 9,050 of record WLFS01000006.1, on the reverse strand, counting down.
ATCACAACTATGAAGGCAGCGTTTGATGCAACACCTGCAATTGGCGAAATCAAGGCGTTGATTTTTGCAATCTTTACACCTTGCTCATAAGCCTCGTTAGCGTCGTTGCTGATGCTTGCGGTCTCTCTTGATTCAGCACGTGCTGCACGAATAGTTCTCACCGCAGATAACGCTCGCTCAACGGCAGCTGCCATTTCTCCAACTCGCTGCTGAGCTTTAGTAGTTGCCGAACGAATCTGACGTGCTGAGATCACAATTGCGACAACTGCCACCGAGATCATTGCAAGGGTAAGCAGCAATAGGAATGGATCAATAAATGCCATGGCGATTATTGCGCCAACAAAGATCAGAACACCACCGGCGGCATCAATCAGGCCCTGAGTGAGAACTGCTCGAAGTAAGGTCGTATCTGATCCAACCCGGGATACCAGATCACCGGTTCGTCTCAGGTCGTACTCCAAAATTGGAAGCTTTAGTAATCGAACGGCTAGCTTGTTTCGGGCCGATAGAACGACCCCTTCGCCTGCCTTGGCAAGCACGTAGTACATAAATCCTGAGGTAATTCCAGCGCCGAAAATGATCAAAACCAGGAAGGCAGCTAGCTGCCCGACGTCTTTACCTTCTTGAACGGCAGTGATCACTTGCCCCACAACTAGTGGCTGAGCCAAGCTAACAACTGCTCCAATCAGCGAAAGAATCACAGCAACGATCAACGCGGGTCTGTGCTCAAGTAGGTACGGAGTGAGTTGGCTGAACTTTGCTTTGGGTCCGGTATCTTTGGGGCTTAGTTGTCTGCCCCGGCCTGCCATGCTCATTTGGATCTACCTTCAATCATTGGGTCGCCATAAATCTGTTCGTTCAGAAGGTAGTTAATCTCCTGAATAGACAAGGCTTCGGTGTAAGCGGTGCTTTTGAAAAACTTGGAGAAGTCAACACTCCGCAGAGCAGAAAGGGCCTGCGGGTGGTTTAGTTTCAAGAATAGCTGAGTTGTGTTCGGCACGCGTTCAAAATCTTCTTTTATGCTTCCGCAACCGTAACCGAAGATTGTCATGGAAACATCAGCAAGTTCAGGGGAAACTTTTTGGATTACTCCCATGTCGGTTATCTTGACTGGAACTCGAGGCGTTGCAGTTTTCTTCCAGATCTGAAAACAGGTTGCCAGCCTGGATTTATCTGAAATCAGTTCGCCGCTTGAGTCCACGTAGTCGATGTCTATGTCTTGGTCGGAGACCAATTCGAAGTTTAGATCAAGCCGATTAGTCACCGACCACTTTCGCCAAGACCTCGGGACGATAAAGCAAATGGCATCGCTCACGCGCGCTGCATGATTGAAAAAAGGAATGCTAAGAGAATTGTTTCTTCCGAATGGGGGATTGGAAATAGATATCAAGTTTCGTTGAGTAAGTTCTTGCTCAAGAAAACTTCCGAGAACTACCTTCTCGTGAAGCGGCTCAATATCAAAGCTAATTACTTCTTTGGCGCCTTTGGCAAAAGCTGCCTCAACAAATGATCCGGTTCCGCCAGCTGGCTCGAGCACACTCTTGCCCTTAAGCGAGCCCAGGACTGCCTCAACATTTTCAACCAAGGTGTGTGCCAGGGCTAATGGAGTGTAGAACTGCTCTTTACCCGTGACTCTGGTGTTGCCAAGCCTCGGCGCAAGATTGGTTTCTGCTGGCATTACTCAAGGCTAACAACACCTAGCCCCACCCAAGTCTGCTCAGGGCTCCTTGTTGCTAGTGTGAAAGGCTGAGATAACCCCAAAGTTTAGGAATTGAAATAATCGTGCCCGCAAAACAAAACAGTAAGTCCATGATTGTGGCAAAAGGCCTACGAAAGGTCTACGGTGACTTTGTAGCTGTAGACGGCATTGATTTTGAGGTCAAACAGGGTGAGGCCTTTGGCCTGCTTGGGCCAAACGGAGCCGGTAAGTCAACCACCATGAGGATGATTGCCTCGACGTCTATGAGATCCGGTGGAGAGCTAGAAATCCTAGGTAAGGACCCGAATAAACACGGGCCGGAGATAAGAGCACACCTTGGTGTTGTTCCTCAGCAGGACAACTTGGATCGCGAGCTAAAGGTTTGGGAAAATCTCTATATTTACGGACGCTACTTTGGTTTGAGCCGCAAGTTTATGAAAAACAAAATCGAAGAGCTGATCGAGTTTGCTCAGCTCGAAGAAAAGCGAAACGCCAAGACTGAAGAACTCTCCGGCGGAATGAAGCGACGACTCACTATTGCCCGGGCTTTAGTTAACGAACCAGATATCTTGATGCTCGATGAGCCAACTACCGGCCTTGATCCTCAGGCAAGGCATGTGCTTTGGGATCGACTTTTTCGTCTAAAGGAGCAAGGCGTCACTCTGGTAATCACAACCCACTACATGGACGAAGCTGAGCAGCTCTGCGACCGATTAGTTGTTATGGATAAAGGTCGAATTATGGCCGAGGGTTCCCCTGCGGATCTCATCAAGCAGTACTCAAGTAAGGAAGTTCTTGAGGTTCGTTTTGGATCCAGTCAAAACAAAGAAGTCGCGAAGCAAATCGAAGGTCTAGGTGAGCGCACCGAGGTTCTTCCAGATCGAATTCTAATCTACGCCGAAAACGGCGAGAAGATTCTTGAGCAGATTGTGAAGTTGGGTTTGAGCCCGGTGACATCATTGGTTCGTAGAAGCTCTCTGGAAGACGTTTTCCTTCGCCTGACCGGAAGATCATTGGTCGATTGATGGACACAGAACTTAGAGTCCAGCGCGGAATGCGCTATGGCGCTTGGTACGTGGCCGAGTATCGCGTTCGGCAAATGAGCAAATGGCTTGGAGCGATCATCACCGTTAGTTTTGGCAACCCAATAATTTATCTGTTGGCAATTGGTGTCGGGGTTGGCTCACTAGTTGATGCAAATACCGGGGGAGCTGGAATCAATGGAGTTAGCTACATTACTTTTCTAGCTCCTGCATTGTTGGCTACCGCAGCTATCCAAGCCGCAATGGACGAAACCTCGTTCCCTACTCTCGAAGGGTTTGTCTGGGATAAGTCCTTTTTCGGAATGAACTCAACTCAATTGACGGCCGTCCAGATCGTCGATGGAATCATGATTGCTGCTTTCCTAAGAGCATTTCTGACTGCAGGGGCTTATCTCGTTGTGCTGTGGGCATTTGGAGCAGTCACACTTGAATCCATTCCAATGTTGTTTCTAGTGGCCTGTTTCGCAGGCCTGTCATTTGGGGCATTGATGTTGGCTGCAACATCTTTTGTAAAAGAAGACGATGGTTTTTTTGCAATCATAGCTAGGTTCATAGTTGCGCCAATGTTTCTATTCTCTGGAACGTTTTACCCACTTGAACAAATGCCAATTTTCCTCCAGTGGATTGGGTGGATCTCACCGCTTTGGCACTCAACGAATTTTGCCCGTTCGGTAAGTTTTGGGCTTGAAGTGCCAGGCTGGCTGATGATTATCCACGTTGCATTTCTGACAATCTCATTAGTCGCCGGAATGCTAATTGCTCGGAAGCAGTTTGAAAGCAGGTTGCTCAAGTGAGCATGCTAAACGCTGGCCTAGATTCGGCAATCGCGATTGCCGAGAGGCGAAACAAGAAACTTGGCTCCTCGGTTTATGCGGGAAGAAGCAGCTCTGTCATCGAGAGGGCTTTTCTTGCGCTGAAGTCCTCGACTTGGTTCATCGTGCTTTCTGGATTCGTAGAACCAGTGTTTTATCTTCTGGCTTTCGGATACGGTATTGGAAATCTAATTGGTGTTGTCACTTCTCCCGACGGCACAGAGGTTCCTTACGCGGCGTTTATTGCTCCGGCTTTACTGGCCACCAGCGCGATGAACGGTGCAATCTATGACTCGACCTGGAATGTGTTTTTCAAGATGCATCACGCGAGGCTTTACCAGGGAATGCTCTCAACCTCGCTTGGGCCAGTAGATGTCGCCCTCGGTGAAATTGGTTGGGCGCTCCTGAGGGGTTTGACCTACGCACTTGGCTTCTTTGCAATTGCAGCACCACTCGGGCTGATTCTTAGCCCCTGGGGGATACTGGCGATCCCGGCTGCAGTATTGATTGCTTTTGGTTTTGCCTCGGTTGGAATGGGAATCACCTCTTACCTAAAGAGCTTCCAGCAACTCAACTGGGTGAATTTTGTTTTGTTGCCGATGTTTATGTTCTCGGGAACCTTTTATCCGCTCTCCGTATATCCAGAGAGCGTGCAATTTGTTGTCCAGTTGCTGCCGTTGTGGCACGCGGTGGAATTGATTCGTGGTCTAACCTTGGGCGCTTTGAGCGTGCAGATGCTTGCTCACGTTGCTTACTTTGTTGTAATGGTTGCCCTTGGACTTGTTTTCACTACCGTGCGACTTCGGTCGCTATTTATGAAGTGATTACCAAAAAACAGCGAGAACGACGTTCAAGAAAGTAAGGGCTCCGATGGTGCCCAGCACGCTTCCTGAAACAGGCTTTTTCTTACGGTGGATTATTACCAGTGTCAGAACAATCAGCACAACTAGGGTCTTGATTGCAATTTTGGCGTTATCTAGTTCCTCGCCGCCACCCATGGCAAGCTCCCATTCGCGAATGCCGACAAGCAGCAATCCAGTTATGAAAGAGGTCCACGCTCCATGCCCCATGGCAGGAAGGATTTCGGCGGTCTTTGCCCTTAGAGCCTTAATCTGAACAAGAAATCCGCCCAGCAGAGCAGCCATTCCAACTAGGTGAAGCACAACAAGAAACATCTTTAGAATTCCGGCAAGTTCGAGCATGAGATTTCTCCTTCTTTACTTAAAGGATAACCGCTTCATCATGATCGCGGCCTCAACTGCCTCGGCACCTTTGTCTTCTTTTGAGCCTGCAAGTCCCGCTCGATCTAGAGCTTGCTGCTCGTTGGAGACAGTTAGCAAACCAAATCCAATTGGCACAGATGTATCCAGCTGAACACGAGTAAGCCCTGAAGTTGCCGCATCGCACACGTAATCAAAGTGAGGAGTTTCTCCTTGAATTACAACACCGAGGGCAATAACTACTTCAGCGCCATTTTGAATAGCAAGGGATGCAGCCAGCGGAAGTTCAAAAGCTCCCGGTACCCGAACCACTTTGTAGTCGCTGTTGCCCGCTACCTTCAAGGCCTTTTCTGCACCAGCCAAAAGACCATCGGTGATGACCGTGTGCCAACTGGTGGCGACGATTGTCACCTTCAGGCCCGATGCGTCAATAACCATTTTCGGTGCTCCACTACCGCTCACTTTTTTCACCTTCCGGAAGAATGTGGCCCATCTTTTCCCTTTTTGTTTCTAAGTAGCCCATGTTTTCGTTTTCTTGTCCAACAATGATTGGCACGTACTCAGTTACTGAAATACCTGCCATCTCGAGAGCATCAATCTTGGCTGGGTTATTACTCATGAGGCGAACGCTCTTGATTCCAAGATCGCGCAGGATCGAAACAGCAGCGCCGTACTCGCGCGCTTCGCTAGGAAGACCCAAGGCTAGGTTTGCCTCCACGGTGTCCATGCCTTCATCCTGAAGCGCGTAGGCCTTGAGCTTGTTTAGAAGCCCAATACCTCGGCCTTCTTGACCTCGAAGATAGATCACAACTCCGCCGGCTGGGTCGGTTGCAATGCGGTCGAGGGCGTAGTCCAACTGTGGACCACATTCACACTTTTTCGACCCAAACGCCTCACCGGTAATGCACTCGCTGTGCATTCGCACCAGAACATTTTCACCAGTTGGGTTGCCGGCAATAATGGCGACGTGGTCAGCGGTGGTTCTGGTGTCGTAGTAGCCGCGAAGCTTGAAGCTTCCGTGGGTTGATGGCATCATTGCTTCTGCCTCAAAGCGAATGCGCTCAACAGTGTCATCTCGGGGGATAACCTCTGATTGTTCGCGGTAATCGAATATCTGCTCGATGCTGATAACCGGCAGCTTCTCTTTTTCACCAACGGTAAGAAGCTCGGGAAGGCGCATCATTTCGCCGTTTTCGGATACCATTTCGGCGATAACTCCTACCGGAATTAGACCGGCAAGCTTTAGTAGGTCAACGGTTGCTTCGGTATGGCCGGGTCTTCCAAACACACCATCTGGATGTGCGCGAAGTGGAATTACGTGGCCAGGTCTAATCAAATGCTCCGGCTGAGAATCTGGCGAAGCAAGGATTCTCAGTGTTGTGGCTCTATCAGCTGCGCTGATTCCAGTTGTGACTCCAGCAGCTGCATCAACCGAAACCGTGTACTGGGTACGGTAACGATCCTGGTTGTTGTTGGTCATCAAAGGAAGCTCAAGTCGGTTGGCTAAAGACTCAGCCATCGGAGCACAAATGAAACCGGAGGTGTGCTTGACCATCCAAGAAATCCATTCAGGCGAGGCAAACTGAGCGGCCATGATGGCGTCGCCTTCGTTCTCACGGTTGCGGTGATCTACCACCAAAACCGGCTTGCCGGCTTTAAGTGTCTCGAGCGCTTGTTCTACGGTTGCCAGTTCCATTACTGACTCCTTGCCTCTAATAGTTTCTCGATGTGCTTGGCCAAGATGTCGGCCTCGACGTTTAGTTTGTCGCCGACTTGTTTTGTTCCCAAGGTTGTCAGCCTCAGAGTTTCCGGTATCAAACTCAGTGAGACAGTGTTATCGGAAATGTCATTGACGGTAAGTGAAACCCCGTCAAAAGTGATCGATCCCTTGTGAACTACATACTTTGTCAACTCAGCCGGGATTTTGACCTTTACAATTTCCCAGTTCACACTGGGTTCGCGCGAGATGATTTCAGCAACTCCGTCGACGTGGCCTTGAACCACGTGTCCACCAAATCTTCCAGCTCCCGACATCGCTCGCTCGAGGTTTACGCTCTCACCCTTGGAAATACCGCTCAAGCTCGATCGGTTCAGGGTTTCCAGCATCACGTCGGCGATAAAGCCATCGGAAGTGATCTCGGCTGCGGTTAGGCACACTCCGTTTACCGAGACGGACTCGCCTTGAGAAAGGTCTTGCCTTACAAGATCTCCCTTGATTGCTAAGCGAATGCTGTCAGGAAGAACCTTAACTGAAGCTACGGTTCCAAGTTCCTCAATGATTCCGGTAAACATTTAGTTCTTCCTTACTGGCGTTGCCACAATCAGCACGTCTGCGCCGAGTTTGCGGACTTCTTGAAATGCAAGACCCTTGGCCTGATCAATTGATGGAACATCGATCGATCCGATTGCAAGCTTTTCGCCACCGAGTAGCTTCGGAGCCAGGTAAACTACAAATTCATCCACCAGATCCATCTGAACAAATCGGCTGGCAAGAGTTGGGCCACCTTCCACCAGGACGTGCTTTACACCGCGCTGGTACAGCTCTCCAAGGGCGCCATGAATCGACTGGGTCTTGATAGTAACTGTTTCAGCGTCGGAGTTGAATACCCTTAGTGTCGCTGGTAAATCTCTTGTACCGAGCACCACTCGAAGTGGCTGGCTTTCGTGCAAGCTACCATCAGTTTTTCTAGCGGTAAGTTCAGGATCATCAATCAAAGCTGTTCCAGTGCCAACCACGATTGCATCAACTTCAGATCGGCGACGATGAGCATCCGCTCTGGATTGTTCTCCGCTGATCCACTTGCTTGATCCATCGTCAGCAGCTGCTCGGCCATCTATGCTGCTTGCCCACTTGAGGGTGACAAAAGGTCTTTGGTTTTTTGAAGCGCTTAGCCACACTCGCGATTGCTGGTCGGCTTTTTCTTGCAGCACACCGCTCTCTACTTCAATGCCGGCTGCGCGAAGAGTGTTTGCTCCGCCGCCTGAATTTTCACCTGGGTCAGTGGATGCGAACACAACTTTTGAAACTCCTGCTTCAATCAAAGCTTGAGCACAAGGACCAGTTTTCCCGGTGTGATTGCACGGTTCGAGAGTGACTACCGCTACGCAGCCGGGGCGAAGTTTTTGCGCACCTGACAAAGCTGCTTGAAGTGCGATTACCTCAGCGTGGGGAGTACCCGATCCGTTGTGGAATCCTTCGCCGATTAGCTCGCCAGTGGAGTTTAAAATCACTGCCCCTACCTGCGGGTTTACTCCCTTGGTTGGGCCCTTCAGGGCAAGCTCGAGCGCGCGAATCATCGCGTCTTCAATGCTGAGCTTTGACAAAATGCCCCATCTAGTTAGTTCGGTTGACGAACTTGCGGGGCACAGCTAACGGGAGCTAGGGCTAACCCAGTTGGCAAAAAATGCCAAGGACTAGCCCTGTGGTTCTTCTCCCATCCGGACTTTAACCGTCGGCTCTGGAATTTCACCAAATCAACCGAAAAAAGCATCTAGGACACTTGATTCGGGTCGCGGGCTATACCGCCGGCTCAGATTTTCACTGACCCCGAAGAACGTTGTTGCTTTTCTATCCTTACAGAAAACACAAAAGGGCGCCTTATTATTTCCCAGGCTCTCAGCTATTTCCTAGGAATAAAGCCAATTTTCTCGTAAACATCAGCCAAAGTTTGCTCGGCTACCGCGTTGGCGCGCTCGGCTCCAAGGCCTAGGAGTCGGTCAAGCTCAACGTGATCGGATAGCAACTCATTGGCGCGGTCGCGAATTGGTTCAATAACCGCTAGAACGGCGTCGGCAACTTCAGTCTTTAGATCGCCATAGCCTTTGCCGGATAGTTCAGAAACCAGCTGCTGAACTGACTTACCCGATACCGCAGAGTACATTCCGAGCAGGTTTGATACCCCAGGCTTGTTTTGAACATCAAAACGAATCTCGTTATCCAAGTCGGTCACCGCACCCTTAATCTTTTTGAGAGTGACTGCCGAGTCATCCATGATGTTGATGGTGCCCTTGGGCTCATTTGATTTTGACATTTTTGCTTCTGGATTTTGAAGATCATAAATCTTTGCAGTTTCTTTCAGGATGTGTGCTTCAGGAACAGTGAATGTCTTTCCAAAGCGGGTGTTGAATCGCTCTGCCAAATCACGCGTTAGCTCGAGATGCTGTCTTTGGTCTTCGCCAACTGGAACCTTTTTCGGTTGATACAGCAAGATATCGGCCGCTTGAAGAATTGGGTAAGTAAACAGTCCCACCGAGGCGGTGTCAGCGCCGGCTTTTT